>NZ_JBHXQY010000014.1:0-86586 GCF_042716955.1 Nocardiopsis sp. NPDC058631
CGCGGACGAGGACCCCTCGTTCCAGGTCGCCACGGACGACCAGACCGGCCAGACCATCATCTCCGGTATGGGCGAGCTGCACCTTGAGGTCCTCGTCAACCGTATGCGTGACGAGTTCAAGGTCGACGCGAACATCGGTAAGCCCCAGGTGGCCTACCGTGAGACCATTCGCAAGAAGGTCGAAGGCCACGTCTACACCCACAAGAAGCAGACCGGTGGGTCGGGCCAGTTCGCCAAGGTCAAGATCGACGTCGAGCCCCTCATCGTCGAGTCCGGCGACGCCTCCGGCTACGAGTTCGTCAACGCCGTCACCGGTGGCCGCATCCCGCGGGAGTACATCCCGTCGGTCGACGCCGGTGCCCAGGAGGCCGCCGAACTGGGTGTGCTCGCGCACTACCCGCTCGTCGGCGTCAAGGTGACGCTCCAGGACGGTCAGTACCACGAGGTCGACTCCTCCGAGATGGCCTTCAAGACCGCGGGTTCGATGGCCTTCAAGGAGGCTGTCAAGCTCGCCAAGCCGACTCTTCTGGAGCCGGTCATGGCCGTGGAGGTCACCACCCCCGAGGAGTACATGGGTGACGTGATCGGCGACCTGAACTCCCGTCGTGGACAGATTCAGTCCATGGACGAGCGTTCCGGTGTCCGGATCGTCAAGGCCCAGGTGCCCCTCTCCGAAATGTTCGGATACGTGGGTGACCTGCGCAGCCGTACCCAGGGTCGCGCCAACTACTCGATGGTGTTCGACTCCTACGCGGAGGTTCCGTCCGCTGTCGCCCAAGAAATTGTGGCGAAGGTTCGCGGCGAGTAGTCGCGAATACGTAACCGGCCCGCTCCCCGTTCACACGGGGTGCGAGCACCAGATAGCTCTGTACGTCTAGGAGACATCCAGTGGCGAAAGCAAAGTTCGAGCGGACTAAGCCGCACGTCAACATCGGCACCATCGGTCACATTGACCACGGCAAGACCACGCTGACCGCGGCCATCACCAAGGTGCTGCACGACGCGTACCCGGACCTGAACCCGTTCACGCCGTTCGAGGACATCGACAACGCTCCTGAGGAGCGCGAGCGCGGTATCACGATCTCCGTGGCCCACGTCGAGTACCAGACCGAGGCGCGTCACTACGCCCACGTCGACTGCCCCGGCCACGCCGACTACGTCAAGAACATGATCACGGGTGCGGCGCAGATGGACGGCGCCATCCTGGTCGTGGCCGCGACCGACGGCCCGATGCCGCAGACCAAGGAGCACGTGCTCCTGGCCCGCCAGGTCGGCGTGCCCTACATCGTCGTGGCCCTGAACAAGTCCGACATGGTCGACGACGAGGAGATCTTCGAGCTCGTCGAGCTCGAGGTCCGTGAGCTCCTCAGCGAGTACGAGTTCCCCGGCGACGACGTTCCCGTCACCAAGGTCTCCGCGCTCAAGGCGCTGGAGGGCGACGAGGAGTGGGGCAAGTCCGTCCTGGAGCTCATGAGCACGGTGGACACCTACATCCCCGAGCCCGAGCGCGACACCGACAAGCCGTTCCTCATGCCCATTGAGGACGTCTTCTCGATCACCGGTCGCGGCACCGTCGTCACCGGTCGTATCGAGCGCGGCATCGTCAACGTCAACGAGACCGTCGACATCGTCGGTATCAAGGACGACAAGCAGACCACCACCGTCACCGGTGTTGAGATGTTCCGCAAGCTGCTCGACCAGGGCCAGGCCGGCGACAACGTCGGGCTGCTCCTGCGCGGCATCAAGCGCGAGGACGTCGAGCGCGGCCAGGTCGTGATCAAGCCCGGCACGACCACCCCGCACACGGAGTTCGAGGCGAACGTCGTCATCCTGTCCAAGGACGAGGGCGGACGGCACACGCCGTTCTTCAACAACTACCGTCCCCAGTTCTACTTCCGCACCACGGACGTCACGGGCGTCGTGACGCTGCCGGAGGGCACGGAGATGGTCATGCCCGGTGACAACACCGAGATGACCGTCAACCTGATCCAGCCGGTCGCGATGGAAGACGGTCTGCGGTTCGCCATCCGCGAGGGTGGCCGCACCGTGGGCGCGGGTCGCGTCACGAAGATCCTCAAGTAGTACGCATGCCGGGGGCGGCCCCCTGAGGAGCCGCCCCCGGCGTGGTGGGCGACCGTGTCAGCACGGTTCGCCCACCGCACACACAAGACGTCATCGGGCACTGTGACGGTGACGCACCGCAGGGGCAAGCCCTGTTGCGGTTTCTCAAGGGAATAGGGGCTCACGGCCACACGGCGGATTCCGTCAGGCCTGGGCTTCTGTGACCGGGACAGCTCACCGTTACGGACACTGAAGCGAAGGACAAACAGGCCATATGGCGGGACAGAAGATCCGCATTCGGCTAAAGGCCTATGACCACGAGGTCATCGACAGCTCGGCGCGCAAGATCGTCGAGACTGTGACGCGAACTGGCGCACAGGTCGCGGGCCCGGTGCCGTTGCCGACGGAAAAGAACGTTTACTGCGTTATCCGATCGCCGCACAAGTACAAGGACTCGCGCGAGCACTTCGAGATGCGCACCCACAAGCGGCTGATCGACATCATCGACCCCACGCCGAAGACGGTCGACTCGCTCATGCGACTCGACCTCCCGGCTGGCGTTGACATCGAGATCAAGCTTTAAGGACGCACTGACATGGCCACCAAGCAGATCAAGGGAGTTCTGGGCGAGAAGCTCGGCATGACCCAGGTCTTCGACGACGCGGGCAAGATGGTGCCCGTGACGGTTCTGAAGGCCGGTCCGTGCGTCGTGAGTCGCATCCGGACTCCGGACACCGATGGCTACTCGGCCATCCAGCTCGGCTACGGGCAGATCAACCCGCGCAAGGTCAACAAGCCGCTCGGCGACTACCTGCGCAAGAACGAACTGACCCCGCGCCGGCACTACGTCGAGGTCCGCACCACCGACGCCTCCGAGTACACGCTCGGCCAGGAGGTCGCCGTGGACAGCTTCGAGAGCGGCGAGGCGGTCGACGTCACGGGCAAGAGCAAGGGCAAGGGCTTTGCGGGTGTGATGAAGCGCCACGGTTTCCGTGGTCTCTCCGCCTCGCACGGTACCCAGCGCAAGCACCGCTCGCCCGGTTCCATCGGCGGCTGCGCCACGCCCGGCCGCGTTTTCAAGGGCATGCGGATGGCAGGGCGCATGGGTAACGTGCGCAAGACCGTCCAGAACCTGACCGTTCACTCCGTGGACGCGGAGAAGGGCATCATCCTGGTCAAGGGTGCTGTGCCCGGTCCCAACGGCGGTCTGGTGCTCGTCCGCACCGCTGTGAAGGGGGACAAGTAAGCCATGGCCCAGATCGAGGTCAAGAACCCCGAGGGCGCCGCCCAGGGCAGTGTCGAGCTGCCTGAGAGCGTCTTCGCCCAGCAGGTCAGCATTCCGCTCCTGCACCAGGTCGTGAACGCCCAGCTGGCCGCAGGCCGGCAGGGTACCCACTCCACCAAGACCCGCGGCGAGGTTCGCGGTGGTGGCAAGAAGCCGTACCGCCAGAAGGGCACCGGCCGGGCCCGCCAGGGTTCCATCCGCGCCCCTCAGTACACCGGCGGTGGCACGGTCCACGGACCGCAGCCGCGCGACTACAGCCAGCGCACCCCGAAGAAGATGAAGGCCGCCGCCCTGCGCGCAGCCCTCTCGGACCGGGCCACGCACGGCCGTATCCACGTCGTCAGCCACTTCGTGGCCGAGGACGCGGGCAGCAAGCTCACGCAGAACGCTCTGAAGGCGCTCCGCCAGATCACCGAGTCCGACAAGGTCCTGGTTGTCCTGGCCCGCGACGACGAGCACAACCGGCGCGCCCTGCGCAACCTCGAAGAGGTGCACATCCTCGACGCGAACCAGGTGAACACCTACGACGTCCTCTACTCGGACGACGTGGTCTTCACCGAGGCGGGCTACGCCGAGTTCCTGGCCCACGCGGCCGGCACCTCCAAGGCCGCTCAGTCCGAGGAGGACGACCAGTGAGGATCGCTGACCACCGGGACATCATCGTCGAGCCGGTGATCTCCGAGAAGAGCTACGGGCTCATGGACGAGAACAAGTACACGTTCATCGTCAAGCCCGACGCCAACAAGACCCAGATCAAGATCGCGATCGAGAAGATCTTCGAGGTGAAGGTCACGAGCGTGAACACGATCAACCGGAAGGGCAAGCGCAAGCGGACCCGTTTCGGTTTCGGGAAGCGTCCTGACACGAAGCGCGCGATCGTCGGCCTCGCCGAGGGCGACCGGATCGACATCTTCGGTCGGTGACCTTTCCGGGTCTGACCGCTACACACCAAGCAACACGTAAAGGAATGCGCGAAGAAGATGGGCATTCGTAAGTACAAGCCGACGACACCGGGTCGTCGCGGTTCCAGCGTGAGCGACTTTGTCGAGATCACGCGCTCGGAGCCGGAGAAGTCCCTGGTGCGTCCTCTGCACTCCAAGGGCGGGCGTAACGGCCACGGCCGGATCACGACCCGCCACCAGGGTGGTGGCCACAAGCGCGCCTACCGCGTGATCGACTTCCGTCGTCACGACAAGGACGGCGTGCCGGCCAAGGTCGCTCACATCGAGTACGACCCGAACCGCACCGCCCGCATCGCACTGCTCCACTACGTGGACGGTGAGAAGCGTTACATCCTGGCACCCGCCGGTCTCAAGCAGGGCGACAGGGTCGAGAACGGCCCCCAGTCCGACATCAAGCCCGGTAACTGCCTCCCGCTGCGCAACATCCCCACGGGTACGTTCGTGCACGCGGTCGAGCTGAAGCCGGGTGGTGGCGCCAAGCTGGGCCGCTCCGCCGGTTCCCAGATCCAGCTCCTCGCCAAGGAGGGCCGGTACGCCACGCTGCGTATGCCCTCCGGTGAGATGCGCATGGTGGAGATCACCTGCCGCGCCACCGTTGGGCAGGTCGGCAACGCCGAGCAGTCCAACATCAACTGGGGCAAGGCCGGTCGTAACCGCTGGAAGGGCAAGCGCCCGACCGTTCGCGGTGTCGTGATGAACCCGGTCGACCACCCGCACGGTGGTGGTGAGGGCAAGACCTCCGGTGGACGACACCCGGTCAGCCCCTGGGGCAAGAAGGAAGGCCGGACCCGGTCGAAGAACAAGGCCAGCGACAAGCTGATCGTGCGGCGTCGGCGTAGCGGTAAGAAGAAGCGGTAAGGAGCACGTCTGATGCCACGTAGCCTTAAGAAGGGTCCCTTCGTCGACGACCACCTCATCAAGAAGGTGGAAGTTCAGAACGAGAAGGGGACCAAGAACGTCATCAAGACGTGGTCCCGGCGGTCCATGATCGTCCCGGAGATGATCGGTCACACGATCGCCGTCCACGATGGCCGCAAGCACGTCCCCGTGTTCGTGTCCGAGTCGATGGTCGGCCACAAGCTCGGTGAGTTCGCTCCCACGCGTACTTTCCGTAGCCACGTCAAGGAAGACCGCCGTAGCCGCCGTTAGCGGTTGCAGCAGGAGAAAGAACCATTTCTCCACGGTGAGTGGAGATGAATTTCCGTGAGCGAGGGAAAAGCGATGGGAACGAGGGCACAGGCACGGTTCGTCCGTGTTACGCCCCGGAAGGCCCGCCGGGTGGTGGACCTTATTCGCGGGTTGCCCGCTGACGAGGCACAGGCGGTGCTCCGGTTCGCGCCCCAGTCGGCGAGCGAGCCTGTTGGCAAGGTACTGGCTAGTGCCATCGCCAACGCTGAGCACAACGACAAGCTGGACCGCGAGACGCTGGTGGTCGAGGGCGCATGGGTGGACGAGGGTCCGACCCTGAAGCGCATTCGACCGCGAGGCTTCGGCCGCGCCTTCCGGGTGACCAAGCGTACGAGCCACATCACCGTGGTCGTCGCTGAGCGCTCGGGCGCCTCGTCCAAGACGAAGGAAAGGACCCGATAGTGGGGCAGAAGGTAAACCCGCACGGGTTCCGCCTCGGCATCACCACCGACTTCAAGAGCCGCTGGTACGCCGACAAGTCCTACAAGGACTACGTCAAGGAAGACGTTGCGATCCGTCGGATGCTGACCCGTGGCATGGAGCGCGCGGGCATCTCCAAGGTCGAGATCGAGCGCACCCGTGACCGTGTCCGCGTAGACGTCTACACCGCCCGGCCGGGCATTGTCATCGGCCGTCGCGGCGTTGAGGCCGATCGAATCCGGACCGACCTGGAGAAGCTGACCGCCAAGCAGGTTCAGCTCAACGTCTTCGAGGTCAAGAACCCCGAGGTTGACGCGCAGCTCGTCGCCCAGGGCGTCGCCGAGCAGCTGAGCAGCCGTGTGGCGTTCCGCCGCGCGATGCGCAAGGCGATGCAGAGCGCGATGAAGAGCGGTGCCAAGGGCATCCGTATCCAGTGCGGTGGACGCCTGGGTGGGGCCGAGATGTCCCGCTCGGAGTTCTACCGCGAGGGCCGGGTCCCGCTGCACACGCTGCGTGCGGACATCGACTACGGCTTCTTCGAGGCCCGTACGACGTTCGGCCGCATCGGCGTCAAGGTGTGGATCTACAAGGGTGACGCGCCCGTGACCCGCGCCGAGCGCGAGGCGGCCCAGGCCGCCCAGCGTTCCGCGGGTGGCGGCGGCGGTGGCGGCGGCGGTCAGCGCCGCGAGCGTCCGCAGCGTCGCCGTCGCGCCGGTGCCGGCGCCGGTGGCGGTCAGCCGCAGAACACCGAGGCCAAGGCTCCGGCCGAGTCCGCGAAGCCCGAGGGGAGCTGACCAGTGCTTATTCCTCGTAAGGTCAAGTACCGCAAGCAGCACCACCCGGATCTGCGCGGTAAGGCCAAGGGCGGAACGACGGTCAGTTTCGGCGAGTTCGGCATCCAGGCTCTGGAGTCGGCGTACGTCACCAACCGTCAGATCGAGTCCGCTCGTATCGCTATGACGCGTCACATCAAGCGTGGCGGCAAGGTGTGGATCAACATCTTCCCGGACCGCCCGCTGACGAAGAAGCCCGCCGAGGTCCGTATGGGCTCCGGTAAGGGTTCACCCGAGTGGTGGGTCGCGCCGGTCAAGCCCGGTCGCGTGATGTTCGAGCTGTCGGGCGTGCCCGAGGACATCGCCAAAGAGGCGATGCGCCGTGCGATGCACAAGCTCCCGATGAAGTGCAAGTTTGTTAAGCGGGAGGGGGAGTGATGGCGAAGTCCGTGACTGCCCATGAGCTCCGGGACCAGTCCGTCGAGGACCTGGTCGCCAAGCTCAAGGAAGCCAAGGAAGAGCTTTTCAACCTCCGCTTCCAGGCCGCCACCGGCCAGCTCGACAACCACAGCCGGCTGCGTACCGTCAAGCGCGAGATCGCGCGGATCTACACGGTCATGCGTGAGCACGAGTTGGGCATCGCCCCGCTGTCTGGTGAGTCGGCTGAGGAGACGAAGGAAGCAGCCGAATGAGTGAGAACCAGACCGCGACCCGTAACTACCGCAAGGTGCGCGAGGGCTACGTCGTCAGCGACAAGATGGACAAGACCGTCGTTGTCGAGGTCGAGGACCGCATCAAGCACGCCATGTACGGCAAGGTCATCCGTAGGACGACCAAGTACAAGGCGCACGACGAGGCGAACTCCTGTGGCGTCGGCGACCGGGTCCGCGTGATGGAGACCCGGCCGCTCTCCGCGACGAAGCGTTGGCGCGTCGTGGAGATCCTGGAGAAGGCTAAGTAACCCCAGCCTGCGTTTGGCGGCCGACACGTGTTGTCGGCCGCCAGCGCGAGGGGTGAGACCACCTAGCCGTGCGGCAGTGGACCGCACGCATCACATCAGGAGCAGACGTGATTCAGCAGGAGTCGCGACTCAAGGTCGCCGACAACACGGGTGCCAAGGAGATCCTCACCATCCGTGTCCTCGGTGGCTCGGGTCGGCGCTACGCCGGGATCGGCGACACGATCGTCGCCACGGTGAAGGACGCCCTGCCTGGCGCTGGAGTCAAGAAGGGCGACGTCGTCAAGGCCGTTGTCGTGCGCACCGTCAAGGAGCGCCGTCGGCCCGACGGCTCCTACATCCGCTTCGATGAGAACGCTGCCGTACTCATCAAGGACGGTGGGGACCCGCGAGGCACCCGCATCTTCGGCCCGGTGGGCCGCGAGCTGCGTGACAAGAAGTACATGCGCATCATTTCGCTGGCGCCGGAGGTGCTCTGAGCGATGAAGATCAAAACTGGCGACGAGGTCATCGTCCTCGCCGGCAAGGACAAGGGTGCCACCGGCAAGGTCGTCAAGGCCCTGCCGAAGGAAGACCGTGTCGTCGTCGAGGGCGTCAACCTGGTCAAGAAGCACAGGAAGGCGAACCCGGCGGGCGGCCAGCAGGGCGAGGTCGTCACGAAGGAGGCACCGATCCACGTGAGCAACATCGCGCTCGCGGAGGACGGCAAGCCCTCTCGGGTCGGCTACCGCTTCGAGGACGACGGAACCAAGGTTCGCGTCTCCCGTCGCACCGGTAAGGACATCTGATGACGGTTACCAACGACATCACGGCCCCTCCGATGCCGCGGCTCAAGGAGAAGTACCGTAACGAGATCGTCGCTGCCCTCAAGGAGGAGCACGACATCGCCAACATCATGCAGGTCCCCGGTCTCACGAAGATCGTGGTCAACATGGGTGTCGGCGAGGCGGCTCGTGACGCGAAGCTGATCCAGGGCGCGATCGCCGACATCTCGGCGATCACCGGCCAGAAGCCGCGGATCAACCGGGCCAAGAACTCCATCGCGCAGTTCAAGCTGCGCGAGGGTCAGCCGATCGGCGCCAGCGTCACGCTGCGCGGCGACCGGATGTGGGAGTTCCTCGACCGGCTGCTTTCGCTGGCCCTGCCCCGTATCCGGGACTTCCGTGGCCTTTCCCCGAAGCAGTTCGACGGGAACGGCAACTACACCTTCGGTCTGACCGAGCAGGTCATGTTCCACGAGGTGGACCCGGACAAGGTCGACCGGCAGCGTGGGATGGACATCACGGTTGTCACCACGGCCACGACCGACGAACAGGGCCGCAGCCTGCTCAAGCGGCTCGGTTTCCCGTTCAAGGAAGCCTGAGGGGTAAGCACATATGGCTAAGAAGTCCCTGATTGCCAAGGCGCAGCGGAAGCCGAAGTTCAGCGTCCGCGCGTATACTCGATGCTCACGGTGCGGTCGCCCGCGCGCCGTCTACCGGAAGTTCGGCCTCTGCCGTATCTGCTTCCGCGAGATGGCTCACCGCGGCGAGCTGCCCGGTATCACCAAGTCGAGCTGGTAGTTTCCGGCGGGGCCGACCAGGCGCTCACTCCCTGAGGAGGGCGCCCTGGGTTCGGCCCCCCGAACAGCCACCCCCCTTGGTGGCTCGACAGTGTCCATGACCGCCCGACGCGGTCATCGGTCCAGCAACATCCAACCATCAGGGCACGGCAGTCCCGCGAGGGACAGCGGTGCCCACGACCACGCCGTAGGTCCGTTTGTGCACCTCCACGGGGAGACCCGTCGGAGGGCAGGCTCTGGGAAAGCCCGCACTCGGAAACCGCGGTGAGGAAGGGCCAGTCGGCCATGACGATGACCGACCCGATCGCAGACATGCTCACGCGTCTGCGTAACGCGAATTCGGCTTACCACGACACCGTGGCGATGCCGTATTCCAAGATCAAGGCGCACATCGCCGAGATCCTCCAGCAGGAGGGCTTCATTCAGGGCCACCGGACCGAGGAAGCCCCTGTGGGCAAGAGCCTCGTCCTGGACCTGAAGTACGGCCCCACCCGAGAGCGTTCGATCGCGGGCATCCGCCGGGTTTCCAAGCCCGGTCTGCGGGTGTACGCCAAGAAGGAGAACCTCCCGCGTGTGCTGGGTGGCCTCGGTGTGGCGATCATTTCGACGTCCGGTGGCCTGATGACTGACAAGCAGGCCAAGAAGCGCGGCGTGGGCGGCGAAGTCCTCGCCTACGTCTGGTAGAGGGAGAGACTGAAGCATGTCGCGAATCGGTCGACTGCCGCTCTCGGTCCCCAAGGGCGTCGAAGTCACGATTAACGGGCAAGACGTCACTGTCAAGGGGCCGAAGGGCGAACTGAAGCACACCGTCGCCGAGCCGATCACCGTCTCTTTCGAGGACGGGGTCGTCACGGTTGCGCGTCCCGACGACAAGCCGGAGAACCGGTCGCTGCACGGTCTGACCCGTGCACTGGTCGCGAACCTCACCGAGGGTGTCTCCAAGGGCTACACGAAGACGCTGGAGATCCACGGCGTGGGTTACCGCGTCCAGGCCCGCGGCTCCAACCTGGAGTTCTCACTGGGCTACAGCCACCCCGTCGTGGTCGAGCCCCCTCAGGGCATCACCTTCCGCGTCGAGAAGCCGACGATCCTCCACGTGGAGGGCATCGACAAGCAGCTGGTGGGCCAGGTCGCCGCGAACATCCGCAGCCTGCGCAAGCCGGACCCGTACAAGGCCAAGGGCGTGCGGTACCAGGGCGAGCACATCCGCCGCAAGGCCGGAAAGGCTGGTAAGTAGCCATGGGTATCACCGTGAGCCGCAAGCGGACCGCCAAGAGCGCCACGTCCCGTGCGCGCCGCCAGTTCCGCGTTCGGAAGAAGGTCGTGGGCACCGCCGAGCGTCCGCGCCTGGCCGTGTTCCGGTCCTCGAAGCACATCGTCGCGCAGGTCATCGACGACACCAGGGGTCACACCCTGGTCGCCGCCTCCAGCGTCGAGGCCGACCTGCGCGGTGCCGAGGGCACCAAGTCCGACAAGTCCGCCAAGGTCGGTCAGCTCATCGCTGAGCGCGCCAAGGCCGCTGGGGTTTCCGCCGTCGTCTTCGACCGCGGTGGCAACCAGTACGCCGGCCGTATCGCCAAGCTCGCCGACGCGGCGCGCGAAGGCGGGCTGGAGTTCTAGCGATGACCTCTGTACTGGGCAAGATCAACCACGAGAAGAGGAACCACTGATGGCTGCAGCACCGCGGCGCGGCGCCGGTGGCGAGCGGCGTGATCGCCGTGACGATCGCCGCGGCGGCGCCGCAGACAAGGGTGTCTCCTACATCGAGAAGGTCGTGACCATCAACCGGGTCGCGAAGGTCGTCAAGGGCGGCCGTCGCTTCTCCTTCACCGCTCTCGTCGTCGTCGGTGACGGCAACGGGATGGTCGGTGTCGGTTACGGCAAGGCCAAGGAAGTTCCGGCCGCGATCGCCAAGGGTGTCGAGGAGGCGAAGAAGAACTTCTTCCGCGTCCCCCGCATCCAGGGCACCATCGTGCACCGGGTCCAGGGCGAGGACGCCGCTGGCGTCGTCCTGCTCCGTCCGGCCGCTCCGGGTACCGGCGTCATCGCCGGTGGCCCCGTGCGCGCCGTGCTGGAGTGCGCCGGCATCCACGACATCCTGAGCAAGTCGCTCGGGTCGTCCAACCCGCTCAACATCGTGCACGCCACCGTGGCGGCTCTCAAGGGGCTCAACCAGCCCGAGGAGATCGCCGCCCGTCGTGGCCTGCCGATCGAGGACGTCGCCCCGGCCGCCATGCTGCGTGCTCGTGCTGAGGCGAAGGCAGGAGCCTGACCATGGCCAAGCTCAAGATCACGCAGACCCGCTCCAAGATCGGAGGCAAGGTGAAGCAGCACGCTGCTCTCCAGTCGCTCGGTCTGGGTCGGATCGGCAAGTCCACCGTCCGTGAGGACCGCCCTGAGGTTCGCGGGCAGATCACGATCGTCGCGCACCTCGTCTCTGTCGAGGAGGTTGCCGAATGAGCGACTACAACCCCGACGAGCTGCTCAAGCTGCACCACCTGCGTCCCGCCCCGGGCTCCAACAAGGCCAAGACCCGCAAGGGCCGTGGCGAGGCGTCCAAGGGTAAGACCGCAGGTCGGGGCACCAAGGGTACGAAGGCTCGTAACACCGTCCGTCCCGGCTTCGAGGGCGGGCAGATGCCCCTCATCCGCCGGGTGCCGAAGCTCAAGGGCTTCAGCAACGCGCGGTTCAAGACGACCTACCAGGTCGTCAACCTGGACAAGCTGAGCGAGCTGTTCCCCGAGGGTGGCGAGGTCACCGTCGAGGCCCTGGTCGCCAAGGGCGCGGTTCGCAAGAACCAGCTCGTCAAGGTCCTGGGCACCGGTGAGATCACCGTCGCCGTTCAGGTGAGCGCCAACGCGTTCTCCGCCTCGGCGAAGGAGAAGATCGCTGCTGCCGGTGGCTCCGCCACCGAGCTGTAGGGGTCTTCCCCGAGATGCGCAACTGGGGGCGTCCGCCCGGCAGGTCAGTGAAAGACCAGCTGGCGGGCGCCCCCATGTGTTGTGAGGGGTGATCGTTATGACTCACGACCGCAAGTGGCACGTGAGGACTGTTACAGTGCCATCTGTTTGAGCTCACTGCTTGACGTACTGTGAATACTTCCGAGCAACGGGCGACTGCCCGCTGCTGACGTTCTACGACGATTCAGGATCGGCCGCGATGTCTGGAACCCGTTCCGCCGCCGAAGCCGCGCAGGAGGAGACGTGCTAGGTGCGTTCGTCCGTGCATTTCGCACGCCCGACCTGCGTAACAAGCTGCTGTTCACACTGTTCATCCTGACGATCTTCCGTCTGGGGTCGGTGATTCCCGCTCCGGGTATCGACTCCGCGGCGATCCGGGACCAGATGGAGGCGGTCACGGCCGCCGACCAGAGCGGTGTGTACGCGCTCGTGAACCTGTTCAGCGGCGGCGCGCTGTTGCAACTGGCGGTGTTGGCGCTCGGAGTCATGCCCTACATCACCGCGAGCATCATCATCAACCTGCTGACGGTGGTGATCCCCCGCCTGGAGGCCCTCAAGAAGGAGGGCCAGTCGGGGCAGAGCAAGATCACCCAATACACCCGCTACCTCACGCTGATGCTCGCGGTCCTCCAGGCCACCAGCATCGTCGCGATGGCCAGGACGGGGGCCCTGTTCCAGGGTGCCATCCCGGTCAGTACCTACATGCCCAACCAGGACATCATGACCCTGGTGACGATCGTGTTCGTGATGACCGCCGGCACCAGCATCGTCATGTGGTTCGGTGAGCTCATCACCGAGCGGGGCGTCGGCAACGGTATGTCGCTGTTGATCTTCACCCAGGTCATCGCGATGTTCCCCTCCTCCATCATGGGGCTCTTCGAGGAGCGCTCCGTCTGGGTCTTCACCCTGATCTGCATCGCGGGCCTCGTGCTCGTCGCCGCGGTCGTCTTCATGGAGCAGGCGCAGCGCCGCATCCCGGTGCAGTACGCCAAGCGCATGGTGGGGCGCCGTATGTACGGCGGCAGCTCGACCTACATCCCCCTGAAGGTCAACCAGGCGGGCATCATCCCCGTGATCTTCGCCTCCTCGCTGCTGTACCTTCCGCAGCTGGTCGTCGGTCTGGTGGGGCAGGACTCCACGAACCCCGTCGTGACCTTCATCCAGACCTACTTCCTCACCGGCACGCACCCCGTGTACCTGGCGACCTTCTTCGTCATGATCATCGGGTTCGCGTTCTTCTACGTGGCTATTACGTTCAACCCCACTGAAGTCGCCGACAACATGAAGAAGTACGGTGGGTTCATCCCGGGCATCCGGCCGGGGCGTCCGACTGCCGAGTACCTCGACTACGTCCTGACGAGGCTGACGACCCCCGGATCGCTCTACCTGGGTGTGATCGCCCTTCTCCCGATGGTCGCGCTCGGTGCCACCGGCGCCAACGCGAGCTTCCCCTTCGGCGGGACGAGCATCCTGATCATGGTCGGTGTCGGGCTGGATACGGTGAAGCAGATCGAGAGTCACCTCCAGCAGAGGAACTACGAAGGTTTTCTGCGATAAATGCGAGCAGTATTGGTGGGGCCGCCTGGGGCCGGCAAAGGCACCCAGGCCCAGATCCTCGCGTCGGAACTGTCGATCCCGAAGGTGTCCACCGGTGACATCTTCCGGGCCAACGTCAGCGGTGGCACGGAGCTCGGCAAGAAGGCCAAGGAGTACATGGACCGTGGTGACCTCGTCCCCGACGAGGTCACGAACGCGATGGTCAAGGACCGGCTGGCCAAGGACGACGCCGCAGTGGGCTTCCTGCTCGACGGCTTCCCCCGCAACGTCCCGCAGGCCGAGACGCTCAAGGGCATCCTGGCCGACCTGAAGACGCACCTGGACGTCGTCCTGGAGCTGAGGGTGGACGAGGAGGAGGTCGTCAAGCGCCTCTCGGGGCGCCGTTCGTGCCCCGAGTGCGGCCGGGTCTACCACGTGGAGTACGACGCCCCCGAGTCCGAGGGCAAGTGCGACCACGAGGGTGCCGCGCTGTACCAGCGCGAGGACGACCGCGAGGAGACCATCAGGCACCGCCTGGAGGTCTACCGCGAGCAGACCGCGCCCCTGGTGGAGTTCTACGAGGGCGAGGGGCTTTTGGCCACCATCGCCGCCACGGGCTCCGTGGACGCGGTGACGGCCCGGGCCAAGGCCGCCATCGAGGCGCAGGCCCGGAAGGCCAGTTCCTGATGTTTCGGAAGGCGGAGCCGGACGTGCAGATCAAGACGCCGGAACAGATCGCCAAGATGAGGGCGGCGGGCCAGGTCGTGGCCCGCGCCCTGGACACCCTCCGGGCCGCTGTGCGGCCCGGAGTGTCCACCCTGGAGCTCGACTCCGTGGCGGAGAAGGTCATCCGGGATGCCGGTGCCGTTCCGTCCTTCAAGGGCTACCACGGCTTCCCGGGCTCCATCTGCGCCTCGGTCAACGAGGAGGTCGTCCACGGCATCCCCAGCGCGGAGCGCGTGCTGGCCGAGGGCGACATCATCTCCATCGACTGCGGCGCCATCCTGGACGGCTGGCACGGCGACTCGGCCATCACCGTCGCCGTGGGCGAGGGTCGTCCCGAGGACCTTCGGATGATGGAGGTCTGCGAGGAGTCCATGTGGCAGGGGATCGCGGAGATGCGTCCGGGCAAGCGCCTGGGCGACATCGGCTTCGCGATCGGTGGCCACATCTCCAAGAACGGCGGCTACGGAAACGTCCGCGAGTACGGCGGCCACGGCATCGGCACCGAGATGCACATGGACCCGCACGTGCTCAACTACGGCAAGCGGGGCCGCGGCCTGAGACTCGTCGAGGGCATGTGCCTGGCGATCGAGCCGATGACCACCCTGGGGCACCAGGACGTGCTCCAACTGGACGACGGCTGGACCGTGGTCACCAAGGACGGCAAGAGGGCGGCGCACTTCGAGCACACCGTCGCGGTGACCGCAGAGGGCCCTGTGGTCCTGACCGCACGGGAGTCCAACCGCGATAAAATGGCTCATATGGGGTTCGTCCAGCCAACCTGGTAGCAGCAGCCCCGCCCCACGCGCACCGCGCGCGGGTCGCGACCGCTCACGGGTGAATATGCGAGGTGCGCGCAGTGTCCGACCCGGTGCCGTCGATACGAACGTCCGACTCAGAACGCGACCGTGTCGCGCAGCTCCTTCAGGCGCACTTCGCCCAGGGGCGGCTCGACCACGAGGAGTTCACCGACCGACTCGGGCGGGTGTACAAGTCCCGCACGGCGGACGAGCTCGCCACGGTCACCCGCGACCTGCCCGAGCGCGACCTGGCGGACTTTCGCGGAGCCACCCCGAGCCCGGAGGATCCGCTGGTCGCGCCTCCGATCACCATGCGTGACCCGGCCCTGATGGTGCCGTGGATCCTGTACGCCGGGGTCAACATCCTGTGCTTCGTGATCTGGCTGATCCTCTTCTTCACGGCCGACTACGACTACCCGTGGTTCCTGTGGGTGCTGGGGCCGTGGGGCATCGTGATGGGAGTGGTGACCTTCGGGGTCCTGGCCTCCCAGCGCAGCCACCCGGGTGGGACCCACACTCCCTAGGCCGTCTCCTCCCGGCCTCGGACGCTCGGGAACAGGTTTCGGGCGCCGTTCCCGGGAGGAGGGCCGCTCCCGGAGGCGTCGGCACGAGTGCTCCCGAACGCGGGCTCCGGGGCGCGGAACGAGGCCGGTTCCCCCTGTGGGGGCGACGGTGTAGGGTTCTCTGCCCGCCGGTCAGAAGCACGTGCCCGAAGGCGATAGACTGTCACTGCCCATACGCGGGCTGTTGGGTCAGTCTGCCTTCTTTGTGCCACGTCTTCCCATCGACGTACGCTCTTGCAGTTGGCCTGAACTACCAGTGTGTCCTGGCGTCGGCGACATCCGGTTGATCCGATGTCGTCGGGGCTTTCGCGTCATGCGAGACCACTGGGGTCCGTCGGGACTGTCCTGATCAACCAATCTATGAGCGAGGCGTGGAGGACATGGCAAAGAAAGACGGCGCCATCGAGATCGAGGGTTCCGTTGTCGAGTCCCTACCCAACGCTATGTTCAAGGTAGAGCTCGACAACGGGCACCAGGTTCTTGCCCACATCAGCGGCAAGATGCGGATGAACTACATCCGTATTCTTCCCGACGACCGCGTCGTCGTGGAGCTGAGCCCGTACGACCTCACGCGCGGGCGCATCGTTTACCGCTACAAGTAGCCCGTCGTGGGCCCCACGGCCCAGGATGAGTGATGTGATGAGTTCGGAGACACCATGAAGGTCAAGCCGAGCGTGAAGAAGATCTGCGCGAAGTGCCGCGTGATCCGACGCAACCGTCGGATCATGGTCATTTGCTCGGACCCGCGGCACAAGCAGCGCCAGGGCTGATCCAGCCCCGCCGCTCGCCGCGGCTTCTGAACCGCGACAACCCGGCCAGGGAAGGTGTTCCCTCCCGGGTGCAGTAAAAACGAAAACCTGTTCCGATTCCCGGCGCCGACGTGGCCCGGGGATAACCCCCGGTCGGAGGCCGGGGCCTCGTCGATTGGGCGACGAGAGGGTGGAACGGGGCAGACCTCCGGGGCATGGATATGGAGTCTCGCCCACATGGCACGTATTGAAGGCGTTGACCTCCCCCGCGACAAGCGGGTGGAGATCGCTCTCACGTACATCTTCGGGATCGGCCGCACTCGCGCGCTCGAAACCCTGAAGCAGACCGGCGTCGACGGCAACACGCGCGTCCACCAGCTGTCCGAAGAGGACCTGGTCACGCTGCGCGAGTGGATCGGCGCGAACTACCAGGTCGAGGGCGACCTGCGCCGTGAGGTGCAGGGCGACATCCGTCGCAAGATGGAGATCGGTAGCTACCAGGGCGTCCGCCACCGTCGCGGGCTCCCGGTCCGCGGTCAGCGCACGCAGACCAACGCGCGTACCCGCAAGGGCAAGAAGAAGACCGTGGCCGGTAAGAAGAAGGCCGGTAAGAAGTAGTCCGCTCGGACTGTCGACCGCGTCCGAGAACAGCAACGGACCGATGATCTCTGGGAGTTTCGCTAATGCCGCCTAAGGGCCGTCAGGGTGCCGCGCGCAAGGTGCGCCGCAAGGAAAAGAAGAACATTGTCCACGGACACGCTCACATCAAGAGCACGTTCAACAACACGATCGTGAGCATCACCGACCCGACCGGTGCCGTGATCGCGTGGGCAAGCTCCGGACAGGTGGGCTTCAAGGGCTCGCGCAAGTCGACGCCGTACGCCGCGCAGATGGCCGCCGAGGCCGCTGCCCGTCGCGCGCAGGAGCACGGCGTCCGCAAGGTGGACGTCTTCGTGAAGGGCCCGGGCTCCGGCCGGGAGACCGCCATCCGTTCGCTCCAGGCGACCGGCCTTGAGGTGGGCTCCATCCAGGACGTCACCCCGGTTCCGCACAACGGCTGCCGTCCGCCGAAGCGCCGCCGCGTCTGATCGGCAGCGCGTGCCCGCGGCTCAGGCCGCCAGGGCACCGTGCCGTGCTTGATCCCGCGCGGTCCCCGCTGGGGCCCGCGCGGGCTGGGTAGTAATCCGAGTAGTGGACACCGCCGCACCGGCGGAACGTCCATCCGGTGGCCGTCATATAGCGGTCGGCCATGTGGAAGGGAAACACGGACCATGTTGATCGCACAGCGTCCCACGCTCGCCGAGGAAGTCATCTCGGACCTGCGCTCGAGGTTTGTCATCGAGCCGCTGGAGCCGGGTTTCGGCTACACCATCGGTAACTCGCTCCGGCGCACCCTGCTGTCCTCCATCCCCGGCGCGGCTGTCACCAGCATCCGCATCGAGGGCGTCGAGCACGAGTTCACCACCGTGCCCGGTGTCAAGGAGGACGTCACGGAGATGATCCTCAACCTCAAGGGCCTGGTCGTCAGCTCCGAGCACGACGAGCCCGTGCTGATGTACCTGCGCAAGCAGGGCCCCGGCGTCGTCACCGCGGCGGACATCGCTCCGCCGGCCGGCGTCGAGGTGCACAACCCCGAGCTGCACATCGCCACGCTCAACGGCAAGGGCAAGCTGGAGATGGAGCTGACGGTCGAGCGCGGCCGCGGCTACGTCTCGGCGACGCAGAACAAGCAGGCCGGCCAGGAGATCGGTCGTATCCCGATCGACTCCATCTACTCGCCGGTCCTGCGTGTGACCTACAAGGTCGAGGCCACCCGTGTCGAGCAGCGCACCGACTTCGACCGCCTGATCGTCGACATCGAGACCAAGCCGGCCATCCGTCCCCGTGACGCGGTCGCCAGCGCGGGCAAGACCCTGGTCGAGCTGTTCGGTCTGGCGCGGGAGCTCAACGTCGACGCCGAGGGCATCGACATGGGCCCGTCGCCGACGGACGCCGCTCTCGCGGCGGACCTGGCGCTGCCGATCGAGGACCTCAACCTCACGGTGCGGTCGTACAACTGCCTCAAGCGGGAGGGCATCCACAGCGTTGGTGAGCTGGTCGCCCGCTCCGAGCAGGACCTGTTGGACATCCGCAACTTCGGTGCGAAGTCCATCGACGAGGTCAAGCAGAAGCTCATCGACATGGGCCTGTCCCTGAAGGACTCCCCGCCCGGATTCGACCCCAGCACGGCGGCCGACTCCTACAGCTCCGACGACGACGAGGGCGAATCCTTCGTCGAGACGGAGCAGTACTAACCGACCTTCGTCGCCCACATGGTCCCCGGCCGAGTGCGGCCGCGGATCGCATCACGAGGAGAACGACACCATGCCCACGCCTACCAAGGGCGCCCGTCTGGGTTCCGGGCCCGCTCACGAGCGGCACATCCTGGCGAACCTCGCGACCTCGCTGTTCCAGCACGGCCGCATTCGCACCACCGAGGCCAAGGCCAAGCGTCTGCGCCCGTACGCCGAGAAGCTGATCACCCTCGGCAAGCGCGGTGACCTGCACGCCCGTCGCCAGGTTCTCACCAAGATCACGGACAAGTCCGTGGTGCACGAGCTGTTCACCGAGATCGGCCCGCGCTACGAGAACCGCCCCGGTGGCTACACCCGGATCACCAAGATCGGTCCGCGCAAGGGCGACAACGCCCCCATGGCGGTCATCGAGCTGGTCGAGGCGCTGAACGCCCCCGCCGCTCCGGCCGCCGCCCCGGTCGAGGAGCCCGTCGAGGCTCCCGCCGAGGAGACCGCGGCCACGGAGACCGAAGAGGTCGCCGAGACCGAAGAGGTTGCCGAGACCGACGAGGCCGCCGAGAAGAGCGCCGAGAGCAAGTAGGGCGGATGGCGCGCGGGCACTGCCTGTGTGCGACCGCTCGTCGAGTGCCCGATCCCTCCGGGGGTCGGGCACTCGTGTCTTCCCCGGGGACCGACGCGGGGCGTGCGGCCTGCGGAGGGCGGCCTGAACGGATGGGTGTGATGGACGAGAACGGGACGACGGCCGGGTCCGCGGAGGAGTCTCCGCGCGGTACGGAGCCACAGGCGCCGCCGGGGAGCGAAGGGTTCCCCGGGGACACGGCCACGGGGACCTCGGAGGCAGGCGGGGCCCCCGGAGCGGAGGAGGCCTCCGAGACGGTACCGACGGTCAGGATCCGGCTGGACATCGCCTACGACGGCACGGACTTCTCCGGGTGGGCGACACAGCCCGCGCTCCGCACCGTGCAGGGCGAGCTGGAGTCGGCCCTGGAAAGGGTCCTGCGGCTGCCGCGCGTGGCCCTGACGTGCGCGGGGCGCACGGACGCCGGCGTGCACTCCCGGGGGCAGGTGGCCCAGGCCGACATCCCGGCGGCCACCTGGGAGGCCGAGGAGGAGCGGGTGCTCCGCCGCCTCGCCGGGGTCCTGCCCAAGGACGTGCGGGTGACCGGTGCCCGGTTGGCCCCGCCCGGGTTCGACGCGCGCTTCTCGCCGCTGTACCGGCGCTACGCCTACCAGGTGAGCGACGCGCCCTACGGCGTGGATCCGCTGCTGCGCAGGTCGGTGCTGTGGCACAGGAGCCCTCTGGACGAGGGCCGGATGAACGAGGCCGCCGCGCACTTGGTCGGTGAGCACGACTTCGCGGCGTTCTGCAAGAAGCGGGAGGGCGCCACGACCGTCAGGGAGCTGCTGCGCCTGGAGTGGGAGCGGGTGGACACCCACCTGCTGCGCGGGACCATCCAGGCGGACGCGTTCTGCCACAACATGGTGCGCGCCCTCGTGGGGGCGCTCCTGGCGGTGGGGGACGGGCGCCGGGACGTGGACTGGCCGGGGACGGTGCTCGGCGCCGCCGTACGCGACTCCTCGGTGCACGTGGTGGGCCCGCAGGGGCTGAGCCTGGAGGAGGTGCGCTACCCGGGGGACGAGGAGCTGGCCGCGCGGGCGGCGGCCACCCGGCGGGTCCGGGAACTGCCGTGCCGGGGGCACTCCGCCTGAGGCGGGTGCGGTCGGGGCCGGTGGGGCGGGGCGGGCCTGTGTGAACCCGGGGACCCCCCGCTTTCCACGGTAGGTCCGGGCGGTGCGCGGGGGAAGAAGGTCCGGCGGGCTGTGGAGGGCCCCGTACGACGGAGGGGGCACCCGGCCCGGGTGCCCCCTCCGTGTGCCGGTAACGGCTCAGGCGCGGTCCTCGCTGAGGGTGCCGAAGGCCTCGTCGAGGAAGTCGTCGCCGATGGTGCGCAGCTCGGTGGCGGAGTCGCTCTCCTCCGACCCCTCCTCGGAGCCGTCGCTGTTGGTCGCCAGCGCGAAGAGCAGGTAGCGGCCCCACTGGCCGCTGCTGCCATGGCCGCCCGCGTGGCCGAGGCGCTCGGCGGGACTGCCCTCCTCGCCCGCGAGCCCCGCGAACCACTGGGCGCCGACGAGGTCCTGCGCCTCCATGGCGGAGACGGCCTCCGCCTCGGTGGGCATCGCCGCGACCCCGATGGTCACCGCGTGCCCCTCGTCCTCGCTCAGGTAGGAGGCGCGGACCATCTGGCGGCACTCGTTGTCGGCGAGGACCTGGCCGTAGTCGCCGTGCGCGCCCGCGCTGCAGTCCTCGATGTCGTCGACGGCCACACGGGTGAACGTGCCGCCCTCGACGTCCAGGCTCTCGGGGAAGATCTCCTCCGGGGCGAGCGCACCCGGGTCGTCCGACTCGTTCGCGACGGTGGTGGCGCTCGCCCCGCCGGAGTCCGTCCCCCCACCGCGTGCGAAGAGGAACGCCCCGCCGCCCGCGGCGACCAGCGCCACGGCGAACCCGGCGATCATCAGGACGTGCCGCTTCCTGGCCCGCGTGTCCGTGTAGCCGTCGTCGCCGGCCGCGTACTCGTCGTAGTCCTCGTAGTCGTTGATCCCCTGGACGTCGAACTGGGCGGTGTCGACGCCGGCGTCGTCGGGGACCTCGTCCCGGTACAGGGGGCGGTTGGCGCGGCTGCCGGGAGCGGCCGGGATCGCGTGGATGTTCTGTGTGGCCCCCATGGCCTCCGGGGGGAACACCGGGTCACCCGACCCCGGCTCCCCGCGCACGGGGCCGCGAGGGGGCGCCTGGAAGGCCTGCTGGGGCCCCACCGCCGCGCCGGGGGGGAGGGCGCCCGGGGGCAGCCCCGGTCCGCCGGTGCCGCTGGACGGTGCTCCGGGGCCGCCGTGGACGGAGTACGGACTGCCGCCGGCGGGCCCTCCGTGCGGAGGGAGGCTCCCGCCCGTGGGTGTGCCGTACGGCGGCTGCTGGGGCCCCGGGAACCCCTGGGGCCCCTGGGGGCCGACAGGGGGCTGCGGTCGGCCGGCCACCGGGGCTCCGGGGGCGGGGGGCGGCCCGGGCTGTCCCTGGACATGGGGAGGAAGGGGAGGTGCGCCCTGGCCGTGGGGCAGGACACCCGGGGGAAGCGGTTGGCCGGGGACCGGGTGGGGCCCGCCCGGGGTGAGATGTGACACGCCGGGCCTGCCGTCCGCCGGTGCGGCGTGCGGTGGGAGGTTCTGGCCGGTGGGCCCCCCGTGCAGCGGGGGGTTCCCGCCCGTGGGTGCGCCGTACGGCGGTCGGCCGGGGTGCGGGGGGGCCTGGCCGCCCGTCGGCGTGCTCGCGGGACCGCCGGGGAACGGCGGGTACTGCGGGGGGCCGCCCGGCCCGCCCTGGCCCACGGGTCCGTTCTGGCCGCTGTGGAACCCCTGTTGGGGGCCGCTCTGCGGGTACGGAGGGGGAGGCTGGGGGCCGCCCGGCTGGGTGTAGGAGTGCGGGGCGAGGGGAGGCCGGCCGCCCGTGGGCGCGCTGTGCGGCTGCTGCGGCCCCGATGTGGGATGCTGGCCCTCGGGATGGTGGGGCGCTGACCCGAGCAGGTCCTGGCCGTCACCGGCCTCCGGCCCGACGGGTCGTCCGTCGGGTCCGTACTGTGGCTGGTTCGGATGGGTACTGATGGGAGTCTCCGAAGGCTCTGGGGGTGGGGCCGGACCGCGGTTCACCGGGCTCCCGGCCTGGTCCGCTCTCTGGCGTCGGTTCCGGTTCCCGGCTGTCGGCGTCCGTGACGGGCGTCTCCCGGGTGCGTGTCGGCGCCCGTCGTTCCGGGCGGAGACCGGCCTTTCGGTGTCAAGCGTAGCCAACGTGCGGACGAGGACAGGACAAAGTACTCTCGGCACGAGGCATAATAAAAGGCGGAGAGGTCACGGATGTGACCCCGTGCCGGCGCTTTCCCGCCGAGCGTGGTCCTGCCGGTCTGCCCCGCCGCTGGCTTTGACCTGCGCTATGGTGGCCAGGTAGGATATTCCGTCGTTGTGCGTTGAGTTGCCGTGGGCCCCGAACTCCCGTATTCGGGTGCCGACCCACGCACCATCGTCTGCGCACTCACCATCGGAGAGTCCTGTGATTGGCATGGGACACCCGGCCAAACACCCCGCAACCGCGGGTGTGTATACGAGTCCCCCTTCCCACCTTCGGGATGGGGCAGCCGACTGAAGAAGCGAAGGCAAACGATCGTGCGCACATACAGCCCCAAACCAAGCGATGTCCAGCGTCAGTGGCACGTTGTCGACGCTACCGATCTCGTGCTCGGGCGTATGGCGAGCCAGGTTGCCACGCTCCTTCGGGGCAAGCACAAGCCGTACTACGCGCCCCACATCGACACCGGCGACTTCGTGATCGTCGTGAACGCCGACAAGGTCGCTCTGACCGGCAAGAAGCTGGAGCAGAAGAAGGCCTACCGGCACTCCGGCTACCCCGGCGGTCTGCGGGCCGTGGCCTACGTCGACCTGCTGGAGAACAACCCCGAGCGCGCCATCGAGAAGGCCATCAAGGGCATGCTGCCCAAGGGCTCCCTCGGCCGTCAGATGGCCAAGAAGCTCAAGGTGTACGCGGGCGCGGAGCACCCGCACCAGGCCCAGCAGCCGGTTCCGTTCGCCATCACCAAGATCCAGCAGCCCGCCTAGGCGTTCGCAGACCTTTACAGAGAGCACGAGGAAAACCGTGGTCGAGCCCACCGGCATCGAAGACGTCGAGCAGGAGATCGCTGACAACCCGGAGGAGTTCCCCTCCGAGTACACCAGCGAGTCCGACGAGACCGTCGCCGCCTACGTCCCCACCGCTTCCGGCCCCAGCGCCGGCACCGGTCGCCGCAAGTCGGCTGTCGCCCGCGTCCGCATCGCCCCCGGTTCGGGCGAGTGGAAGGTCAACGGCAAGCCCCTTGAGGTCTACTTCCCGGACAAGGTCCACCAGCAGACCATCAAGGACCCGTTCGTCTCCCTCGGATTCGACGGCGCCTACGACGTCTTCGCGCGTCTTGACGGCGGCGGCACCAGCGGCCAGGCCGGCGCGCTGCGCCACGGCATCGCCCGTGCGCTCGCGATCCTGGACCCGGAGAACAACCGCCCGACCCTGAAGAAGGCCGGTTTCCTGACCCGCGACTCCCGTGAGGTGGAGCGGAAGAAGGCCGGTCTCAAGAAGGCGCGCAAGGCTCCCCAGTTCTCCAAGCGCTAGTGCTCATGCGCCGACATCTGCTCGGCTGAGCTTCGGCCCGTACGCCGTCCCACCTTCGGGGCGGCGTGCGGGTCTTTGGTTTTTCCGGTGGCTTCCGCCACGCTGTACTTCACCGGCGCCGGACGCGGCGCCGTTTGCGAAAGGGGCTGGTCGCCTGTGGCTCGGCTGTTCGGAACAGATGGTGTACGCGGTGTCGCTGGTCGGGACCTGACCGCCTCCCTGACCCTGGAGCTCTCCATAGCGGCGGCACGGGTGCTGACACGGGACAGCGGTTCGGGACGTCGGCCCAAGGCCGTCGTCGGCCGCGACCCGCGCGCCTCCGGCGAGTTCCTGGAGGCGGCCGTGGTCGCCGGTCTGGCGAGCACCGGCGTGGACGTGGTCCGTGTGGGAGTGCTCCCCACCCCGGCCGTGGCCTTCCTCACCGGTGAGCTGGACGCCGACTTCGGCGTGATGCTCTCGGCCAGCCACAACCCGGCCCCCGACAACGGGGTCAAGTTCTTCGCCGGGGGCGGCCAGAAGCTGGAGGACGCCCTGGAGGAGGAGATCGAGGGCATGCTCGGCGTGCCCTCGACCCCCGCCGTGGGCGACCAGGTCGGCAGGGTCAGCGAGGCCACCGACGGCGCCGAGCGCTACATCGCCCACGTGCTCGCGTCGGTCCCGTACAGCCTCAAGGGCCTCAAGGTCGTGGTGGACTGCGCGAACGGCGCCTCCACCGTCGTGGCCCCGGAGGCTCTGCGCCGGGCGGGCGCGGAGGTCGTCATCATCGGGGACCGGCCGGACGGCTACAACATCAACGAGGGCTGCGGCTCCACCCACCTCGACGTGCTCCAGGAGGCCGTGCGGCTGCACGGCGCGGACGCGGGCATCGCCAACGACGGTGACGCGGACCGCTGCCTGGCCGTGGACGCGGAGGGCAGCGTGGTCGACGGCGACCAGATCCTCGCGATCCTGGCCACCGAGGCCAAGGAGGCGGGGAGGCTCGCCCAGGACACGCTGGTGGTGACGGTGATGTCCAACCTGGGGTTGAAGCTGGCGATGGAGCGGGAGGGCATCGCCGTGGTGGAGACCGCGGTGGGCGACCGGTACGTGCTGGAGGAGATGAAGCGCGGCGGGTTCGGCCTGGGCGGTGAGCAGTCCGGGCACGTGATCCTGCTGGACCACGCCACGACCGGAGACGGTGTGCTGACCGGTCTGTACCTGTTGGCGGCGATGGCCCGCCGCCAGCAGGGGTTGGCCGAGCTGGCCAAGGTGATGACCCGTCTGCCGCAGGTGCTCATCAACGTTCCGGACGTGGACAGATCCCGGGTCAAGGACTCCGAGGAGCTGTGGTCCGCCGTGCGCGCCGCGGAGGCGGAGCTGGGCGAGACCGGTCGGGTGCTGATCCGGCCCAGCGGGACCGAGCCCAAGGTCAGGGTCATGGTGGAGGCCCCCGAGCAGGCGCAGGCGACGGCTGTGGCCGAGCGGCTGGCCTCCGTGGTCCGCTCCGCCCTGGGGTAGGAGGCCCTCCGGGCCCTCGGCCACGGCCGGCCCGGCGGAACTCCCCACCCCCTGTCCCTCCTGCGCGCACCCGGGGACGTCCTCGTCCGGGTGCGCGTTCTCCTGTGTGGCGGGCCCGCCTCTCCGGTGCGGGTCCCTGGAACCGGTGAAGTGGTCACGATGGCGGACACGCGGTACGGGCACGCCCTGACGGTCGGCGTGGACATCGGCGGTACGAAGGTCGCTGCGGGCGTGGTGACGCCCGGTGGGCGCATCCTCGCCCGGCTGCGCACCGAGACGCCCGAGCGCAGCAAGAGTCCCGCTGTGGTGGAGGACACGATCGTGTCCGTGGTGGAGGAACTGCGCCGGGAGTTCCCGGTGCGCGCGGTGGGCGTGGGCGCGGCCGGGTTCGTGGACGAGCGGCGTGCGAACGTGCTGTTCGCCCCGCACCTGTCCTGGCGCCGGGAGCCGCTGCGCGACGCCCTGTCGCTGCGGCTGGGTCTGCCCGTGGTGGTGGAGAACGACGCGAACGCCTCCGCGTGGGCCGAGGTGCGCGCGGGGTCGGGCCAGGGCGTGGACCACGTCGTGGTGGTGAACCTGGGCACGGGGATCGGCGGGGCGGTGGTGCTCGACGGCCGCCTGCACCGGGGCCGGTACGGTCTGGCCGGTGAGTTCGGCCACATGACCGTGGTGCCGGGCGGGCACCGGTGCGAGTGCGGGAACCGGGGGTGCTGGGAGCAGTACGCCAGTGGGAACGCGGTGACCCGGGAGGCGCGGGAGCTGGTGGCGGCGGAGTCGCCGGTGGCCCGTGCGCTGCACCAGGCGGTGGGCGGCGACGCCCGGCTGATCACCGGGCCGCTGGTGAGCGAACTGGCGCGCAAGGGCGACCGGGCGTGCGTGGAGCTCATGGAGGACGCGGGTGAGTGGTTGGGGGCGGGGCTGGCCAACCTGGCCGCGGCGTTCGACCCGGAGCTGTTCATCATCGGCGGGGGTGTGTCCGAGGCGGGGGAGCTGTTGCTGGCCCCGGCGCGGGCCGCGTTCGAGCGGACCCTGACAGGGCGGGGCTACCGGCCGACCGCCCGGGTCGCGGCGGCGGCCTTGGGGAACGAGGCGGGGCTGATCGGCGCCGCCGACCTCGCCCGCGAGGGGCTGCCGCGGTGGCACCAGCGGCGCCGCCAGCGGCGTCTGGGGCGTTTCGGGAGGGGATGACCCGCCGGTGCCTTCACCCCGTCGAGCCCGTGCGCGGTCGGCGACCTCCGGGGGCGGTCCCCGGGCCCACCGCGATGCGGGTGCCGTCGTCGGGGGCGGGAAGGTGGAGCTCCGTGACGGCGGTGTGCGGCGTCAGAACCCCCGGTCCCGGCCGGTCTCCCGTTCACGGGAGGACTGTCCCCCATTAACCGAACCCGGTTCTAGTGTGTGGGTCACATCCTCGGTAGAGTGCGGGCCATGGATCTGAACGGAATCTCCGCCCTCGTCTCGGGCGGCGCGAGTGGCCTGGGTGAGGCCACCGCCAAGGAGCTCGCTGCGGCGGGCGCCACCGTCGTCGTCGCCGACCTCAACGCAGAACGCGGCGAGGCCGTCGCCAAGGAGATCGGCGGCGTCTTCGTCTCCACCGACGTCTCCCAGGAGGACCAGGTCAAGGCCGCGGTCAAGGCCGCCGTCGACACGGGCAAGCCCTTCCGCGTCGCGGTCTCCTGCGCCGGGATCGGCTGGGCGACCCGTACCGTCGACCGACACGGAACCCCCCACGACCTGGACAGCTACCAGAAGGTCATCCAGGTCAACCTCATCGGCACCTTCAACGTGCTGCGCCTGTCCGCGGCCGAGATCGCCAGGACCGAGCCCCTGAACGAGGACGGCGAGCGCGGTTCGATCGTCAACACCGCCTCTCTCGCGGGCATCGAGGGCCAGATCGGCCAGATCGCCTACTCCTCCTCCAAGGGCGGCGTCATCGGGATGACCCTCCCTGCGGCCCGCGACCTCGCGGCGGTCGGCATCACGGTCAACACGATCGCCCCCGGCATCCTGGAGACCCCCATCTACGGTGAGGGTCCCGAATCCGAGGAGTTCAAGACCCGCCTGGCCGCCCCGGTCCCCTTCCCCAAGCGCCTCGGCACGGCCGCGGAGTTCGGCAGGCTGGCCCGGGCCCTGTTGGAGATCAGCTACGTCAACGGAGAGGTCGTCCGCATCGACGGCGCGCTCCGCATGCCGCCGAAGTAGGGGGAGACCGTGTCCGACGAGGTTCTCTACACGACCGAGGACGGCGTCGCCGTCATCACCATCAACCGGCCCAGGGCCAGGAACGCCGTCAACGCCGCTGTCGCCACCCAGGTCGCCGAAGCCCTCGACGACCTGGACGCTCGCAAGGAACTGCGTGTCGGCATCATCACCGGCGCCGGCGGCACCTTCTGCGCGGGAATGGACCTCAAGGCCTTCATGAAGGGCGAGGTCCCGATGGTGGAGGGGCGCGGGTTCGGCGGGTTCGCCGAGCGCGGCCCGGGCAAACCGCTGATCGCCGCCGTCGAGGGCTACGCCCTGGCGGGCGGCTTCGAAGCCGTTCTGGCCTGTGACCTGGTCGTGGCCGCGGAGGACGCCGAGTTCGGCATCCCCGAGGCCAAGCGCGGCCTGGTCGCCGGGGCGGGCGGGCTGCTGCGTCTGCACCACCGAATCCCCCGCAACATCGCCATGGAGTTCGCCCTGACCGGCGACTTCGTGGGGGCCCCGCGCCTGGCCGAACTGGGCCTGGTCAACCAGGTCACCGAGAGCGGTGGAGCCCTGGAGGGGGCCAAGGCGCTGGCGGCGCGGATCACTCCGAACGGTCCGCTGGCGGTGAGGGTGTCCAAGGAGATCATCACCTCCTCGGACGACTGGTCCTCCGCGGAGATGTGGGAGAGGCAGAACGAGTTGGCGGGCCCCGTCTTCGTGAGCCAGGACGCGATGGAGGGGGCGGTGGCGTTCTCCGAGAAGCGCGCTCCCGTCTGGAAGGGCGAGTAGCCCCCACCGCTCCACGCCTCCGGTGCCACGCGCGGCGGCCGTCCCGACCGGGGCGGCCGCCGCCGTCGGGGGCGGGCCGACGGGTGCTGCGTCGTGCCTGTCGGGCCGACTCGGGCCGGTCCCGTGTGCCCGTTCCGGGCGGCGGCGAAACTTTGCTCCCGTTTCCCGGCCGCCACCGGCAATGACTTCGCAGAGTCTTTGTTTGATTACTTTCCGTGTGTAACCTGTGGATGTGTCCACACAGATCAGGACCAATGGCGCCGAGCACGGCTCGGCCTGGGTGGAGTCCCCGCTGCAGCTGCTCTCCGTCACGGAGGCGCGCTCGGCGGGCCTCCTCTTCGACGACGGACAGATCCTGCTGCGGCCCGGTGTGCGGGGGCTGGCGGAGACCGCGGCCGAACTGCGCAGGCTCTTCCCCCACGGGACCGCGCCGACCAGCCCGGCCCGGGTACCCGAAGCCCCCGCCAACGCGGCCGGGGTCTGGGCGGTGGGGGACGCCTTCTCCGGCCGGGTCCAGCGGGCCCTCCTCTCCGCACCGCGCTGCCGCATCGTCATCGTCGACGACGGCCTCGCCACCTGGCACCTCATCCGGCTCCTCAGCTCCGCCGGCCCGCGCCCCCTGCTGCGCGCCCGCGTCTGCGCCGACCCGGTGCGAGCCGCGCTGGGGACCGCCGCGGCACTGAGGCTGCGCAGGGACGCACGGCAGGGACGGCTCACGGTGTTCACGATGCTGCCCGTCTCCGCGGCGCTCCGCGCCAGGGCCGAGGCCGCCGGGGTGCACGTGGTCCGCCACGGGTTCGGCATGCTCCGCTCGCTTCCCGGACAGGGCACCCCCAGCGAACACCGGATCGTCCTCGGCACGGCCCTGGTCGCCGACGGGCTCGTACACCGGGCCACGTACCTCTCCTGGCTGGCGGCCCAGTCCGTGAGCGGGCCGCTCGCCTACTACCCCCACCGGCGGGAGGACCCCGAGGTGCTCACCTTCCTCGACTGCCACCCCCGGATCCGGGTGGTCGAACCCGGTATCCCGGTCGAACTGTCCCTGCGCGGGCTCGGCCCCGAACACACCGTCCTGGCGCCGCCGTCCACGGCGCTGGTGTCCCTGCGCACGCTCGTGCGCGGCGCCAGCGTCCGTGCGGTCGGCGTCCCCGAACACTGGTGGACCCGCCGAGCCCGACCCGGGTTGCGCGCCGACCTGTCCGCCAGCGCCACCCCGGACGCGAAGGAGACCGACCTTGGCCACTGACACACACGGTCCCGCCCACGCCGCACCCCTGACGGTGCTCGCGGTCGCGGACTCCGACTCCTACGTCAAGCTCTCGGCGGCCATGCTCGACGCCCTGCCCGAGCAGCACACGGTCGGCCTGGCCGTGGTGCGGTCGCCGATCGCGCCCTCGCCCGCGCAGACACGCGCGGCGGTGGGCGCCACCAACCAGTCCGGGCGCAGGATCCCCGTGCTCACCGCGTCCGAACTGCGCAGGCTCATCCGGCGCCGCCGCCCCGACGTCGTCATCCTCAACTGCACCGGGCCCGTCGTGAACGTCCTGGCGCACATCCTGCTGAACGGACGGGGGAGGCGGCGCGGACGCCGACCCGTCCTGGTCTCCGCGCTGCCCGGCATCTCCGTCCCGGCCACGGAGAAGGCCTGGTTCCACCGCTCACAGGTGGACCTCTTCGTCCTGCACAGCCACCGGGAGGTCGCCGAGTTCACCGCGTTGGGCGAGAAGCTCGGTGTGACCGGGGAGGTGGGGCTGGCCACGCTGCCGTTCCTGCCCCGGCCCCGGCGGCGCCCGGCCAGGCCCCACCGGGTGGTGTTCGCCGCCCAGGCCAAGGTGCCCGGGTCCAGGGAGGACCGCGAGCGCGTCCTGGTGGCCCTGGCCGAACTCGCCGAGGACCGCCCCGACCTGGAGGTCGTGGTCAAGCTGCGGGGACGCGAGGACGAGGCGCAGACCCACCGGGAGCACCACCACTACGAGGCCCTGTGGCGGGACCTGGTGGAGAAGGAGCGCACCCGCGACCACACGCTCGTGTTCCGCACGGGCGCCATGGTGGACCAGCTGGAACGCACCCGCGGGTTCGTCACCGTCAGTTCGACCGCAGCGCTGGAGGCGATCGCGATGGGGGTCCCGGTCGCCGTCCTCACCGATTTCGGGGTGGGCGCGGAGCAGATCAACACGGTGTTCGAGGCCAGCGGGGTCTTCGGCACGCTCGACGACGTGCGATCGGTCCGTTTCCGGGCCCCGCACCCGGAATGGCTGGAGCGCAACTACTTCCATCCGGCCTCGGACAACGACTGGGTGGACCGGCTCACCGCCCTGGTGGCCCGTGCGTCCAGGGGCGAGCTGAGGGCCCACCCACCGCTCCTGGACGCGTCCGCTCAGCGCCGGGCCCGGCGCCGTTCCCTGCTGAGGCTGAGTGTGCCCCCCCGTGCGGTACGCGGTATCGGGAGCGCCCGCAGGAGTCTGCGCGCGCTGCGCCGGACCGCTCCGGCCAGTCCCGTGGGCTGAGGGTCCTCGCCGGGGACCGGAAGCCCCAGCCCCCGCAGGCGCTTGCGCCTGAAGTGGGGGAGGGGGTCACCTCCGAACCCGGCCAGATGGGCCGCAGCCTCCTCCCGCAGGTGCGGGTAGGCGGCGGCCCTCATGCAGTAGGCCACCGTGTGGACGAGCGGCACCAGCTCCTCGGCGTAGGCCTCCGCGCCGATCCGGGGCGGGCGGATCTCCCCCGAGCCGAGCAGGTGGGGCAGCGCGGTGTCGGCCAGTACGAGCGGGATCCGGCTCGGGTGCTGGTAGGGGGTCAGGTCCCGGAGCAGCGGCTCGGTGCCCAGGGTCGCGACCGGGATGCCGAAGATCCGGGCGGCGGTGTCCAGCGCGGCCGAGGGGGCGCCGACCACCAGCTCCGGCGGGTGGGCCGCGTACCAGGCCTCCACCGGTACCGAGCCCTCCAGGACGCGCAGCCCGACCCCTGCCCGTTCGGCGGCGGCGCGCAGCTCGGCGACCGGGGCGAACGGGTAGTCGGGGTGGGGCTTGAGGGCCAGGGACCGGTCGCCCGCCCTGGCGCGGGCGTTGAGGGCGTGCACGGTCAGGCCCAGGCCCGACCTGGAGGACGGTCCGAGAAGGAGTGTGGCCGGGAGCGGCCCCGACGCGTCGACGTGCTCGGCGGCGTGTTTGGCCACCGCGGCGGCCGCGGAGCGCAGTGCCTCCGCGTCCAGGGGCACGCGTGCCACCCCGTACTCGCTCAGTGTCAGGGGTGTGAGCCCGGGGACCAGGTCGGGGTGGATCAGCCGTTCGATCCTGGTGGCCACGTGGCGGAGCGGGGTGGCAGGGGTGGGGCCGTAGCAGGAGGGGCCGTCCGCGTAGACGGTCACCGACGCGTCGTCCAGGAGTTCGGCGAGGCTCCGCGCCGCCCGGCCCAGCGCGGCCTCCACCACCAGCTCCGGGGGGTCGTCACCGAGCCCCAGGTGACTGCGGAGCAGGGTGCGCAGCATCCCCAGGTCCGTCTCGTGGGGTTCCCAGTGCGCCGGGTGCTGGGGGCTGATCAGCTCGTTGTAGGAGACGACCTCGTCGAACCGGTCGCTGATGGCGCCGAACCCGAGCGTCTCCGTGAACGGCAGGGCGATCTCGGGGATCTCGGTGTCGTCCACGGTCAGCAGGATGCGGCGGGTCGTGCCGCCCAGGGCGCCGGAGTCGATCGCCGCGACCAGGGACAGGGCTCCCGCGAAGCGCGAGACGAGCAGGATCTGGGTCACGCGGGCTCTCCCAACGAGGCCGTGTCGTGCAGGGTGCGGAGCCGCCGCTCGCCGTCGCCGCCCATCTCCCGGATGGTCGTGTCCAGGACCGCGGGCGGAAACCCCCGCAGGGTGCCGACCGCGCGGTCGACCAGGTGGCCGCGCAGGGCGGGGGCGAGGCGTCCGCGGTGGTCGAGGTGGTGCAGGATCAGCGAGCAGTAGGAGCGCACCGCCTTGGGCAGGAAGCGGTCGGCCTCCCGGTCGGCCGTGACCAGGGAGACGATCCGGTCGCAGGCGTCGAAGAAGTGCAGTTGCCGCTCGTCGCCCAGTCCGGTCAGCGAGCCGGGTACCTCCCGGCGGTAGTACACCCCGACCACCGGCACCCGCGCGTAGGAGGTGGCACCCAGGTGCAGCCGCCACGCCCACGGGCGGTCCTCGCAGGTCAAAAGGCTCGTGTCGAAGGTCAGGAGTCCTTGTTCGGCCAGCTTCCGCGAGTACACGCCGGTGCACGCGTTGGGGTGGTCGACGACGCTCTTGCCGTTGGTCGGCAAAATGCCGGACCGGGGGTCCAGGGGACGGTACACGCGTCCCTCGGGAACCGGGTTGGCCACGCGCCTGGACCCGAACACCCACACCTGGTCGGTCTTGACGAAGTCCACTCCTAGGCCGGAGACGGCGTCCACCGCGCGGGCCAGGTAGCCCGGTGCCAGCCAGTCGTCGCCGTCCAGGTAGGTGACGTAGCGGCCCCGGGTGGCGGCCAGCGCGCGGTTGCGCGCGGCGGACAGCCCGGTGGGGCTCGGATTGTGGAGCATACGGAGGTTGGGCAGGCGTCTGCGGAAGTCGTCGACGATGTCCGGTGTGGCGTCCGAGGATCCGTCGTCGACCACGACGTACTCGAAGTCGGCGCGGTGGTTGCGGAGAAGGCTCGTGAGCGCGGCGCCGATGTAGGGGGCGACGTCCTTGGCGGGGAGGATCACGGACAGGGAGATCATGCGGCTTCCATGTCGGAGTAGGGGAGGGTCCCGGAGGGCGGTCGGGTGGACGCGGAGGGTGGCGGTCGGCGGGCGTGCGCCGGCGCCGACCCCCCGCGGGGATCAGGTGCGCCTGTCAGGCGGTGGTGCGGCGCAGCCGCCGCCGGGGCTCCTCCTCCCCCGGGAAGACCCGCTTGACCCCGTCGCCCAGGGCCTCCTGTGCCAGGCGGATGTCCCGCACCAGGTTGCGCAGACCGCTGGGTTCCAGCGAGGCGGCGTGGTCAGAACCCCACATGGTGCGGTCCAGCGTGATGTGCCGCTCCACCGCGACGGCGCCCAGCGCGGTCGCCGCCACCGAGATCTGGATCCCGCGCTCGTGTCCCGAGTAGCCCACCGGCACCCGGTAGCGGTCACGCAGTGTCCCGATGGTCCGCAGGTTGGCCTCCTCCGCGGGCATGGGATAGGTGGACGTGGCGTGCATGATGACGAGCTCGCGGGTGCCCAGGACGGCCACCGCCGCGTCGATCTCCTCCAGGGTGGACATACCCGTGGACAACAGGACGGGTCGGCCCGTGTCGGCGAGGGCCCGGAGCAGTTCGAGGTCGGTGACCGACGCCGAGGCGACCTTGTGCGCGGGGACCTCCAGTTCCTCCAGGAACTCGACCGACGGCACGTCCCACGGGGACGCGAACCAGTCCAGGCCCCGTTCGGCGCAGTACTTGGCGACCGCCCGGTACTCGCGGAGGCCGAACTCCATCCTCTGCTTGTAGTCCAGGTAGGTCATCTCCCCCCACGGGGTCTGGCGGAGTTTGGCCCGCTGGTCCGCGGGCACGCAGATCTCCGGGGTGCGCTTCTGGAACTTCACGGCCTGGCAGCCGGCCTCGGCCGCCACCTCGATCAGCCGGCGGGCGACGTCCACGTCCCCGTTGTGGTTGATGCCGATCTCACCGATGACGTACACGGGTTGGCCGGGGCCGACGAGGCGCCCCCCTATCGCCACCGGTTGGATCGGTGCTTCCAGATGCTGAGCGGAGATGGTGTCGACCACGATGGTCATCCTTTCCGAGCGTTGAGCACGCGTTCACAGAGTTCGCGGACCGCTCCCGCCCCGCCGGAACGGGTCAGGACCACGCGGGCCGCCGCCAGCACGTCGGGGTGCGAGTCGGGTACGGCCACGGGCCAGCCGACCAGGGCCATACAGCCCAGGTCGTTGACGTCGTTGCCCGCGTAGGCGACCCGTTCCGGGTCGAGCCCCTCCTCGGTGAGCCACGCCGCGAGCGCGGACGCCTTGTCGGACAGGCCGTGCCTGACCGGGACCTTGAGCTTGTCGGCGCGGGCGCACACCACGGGGTTCTCCTCGGTGGAGAGGATCAGCACACGCACCCCCGACTCGCGTAGCAGGCGCACACCCATGCCGTCGGAGCGGCTGACGGCCACGGACTCGGCCCCGGTCTCGGTGACCGAGGCCAGGTCGTCGGTGTGCACCCCGTCGAAGTCGGTCACCACCGCGTCCACGTCCAGCGGTTCCCGCTCGGGGGCGGCGACGTGTGCCAGGGCGCGGACCAGCCGCAGGTCCCCGGGGGTGTCCACCTCGAACCCGTGGACGGAGGGGACCTCCTGGACGGCGACGCGGCCGAAGAAGCGGTGGCGGTTCCGGCGGAAGCCCCCGGCGTCCATCGCGTAGAACGCGCCCGTCTCCTGGAAGTGCGGATCCCGGTCCTGGCGGCGCGGCCGGTGGTCGTGGGAGTGGTTGACGCCCCTGGCGCCCTCCGGCCCCTCCTCCCACAGGAACGCGTGGGTCTCCACCGCCGAGAACACGCAGTCGGCGGAGCCGTCCGCGATGCGCGCCACGGCCGCGTCCAGGTCGGCGGGGTCGATGAACGGGCTCGTGCACTGCACGAACACGACCACGTCGGGTGCCCCGCCGTCCTCCTGCTCCAGGGTGTCCAGGACGTGCAGCAGGACCGCCTCGGAGGAGACGGTGTCCCCGCCCAGTGCGGCCGGCCGCTCCAGGATGCGGGCCCCGGCCGCGGCGGCCGCCGCCGCGATCGCCCCGTGGTCGGTCGACACCACCGTCTCGTCGATCGCGCGGGCCGCGAGGCAGGCCCGGACCGCCCTGGTGACGAGTGGGACCCCGCCGACGGCCTCGACGTTCTTGAGTGGAATTCCCTTTGAACCGCCGCGGGCAGGGACAACAGCCGTAACTCTCATGGGAAGGCTCCACAAGGGATGTGCGGTGAGGGGGTCGGCCCGAGGTCGGACACGGTGGAGATCGTAATGAAAAAGAACGGCCGCGCCAAAGGGGCGCGACCGTTTCCGTTCTTTTTCCTGTTTCTTTAAGGAATGCTTTTCGGTTATTGCTGGTGTGAATTGTTCATAACCGACGTTTGGCCCGCTTCCTTCCGGGGCCCGACCCCGGACGGCTGTGGGGCCCTCCGGCGGAGGGCCCCACAGCCGTGGACGGGTGCGACGGCTTCGGCAGACGTCGTCCAGAAGGTGCCCCGACCACGGCGCCGCCGGGCGGGGACGGCCCGGACGGACGCTCGCCGGCCCGGGAACCCGCGGGAGGACTCCCTAGCCGTCGCTGCCGCCGCCCAGCATGCGGTCGACGACCCGGAGGGTGGCCCGGCCGTCCGAGGGGTGGCAGAAGTCGCGGACGAACGCGTCGTACTGCTCCCGGTACTCCTCGGTGACGGGACCGATGTCCCGGATGGCGCCGATCAGCTCCTCCGAGGTCTTGATCAGCGGGCCCGGGGCCCGCGCGGTCATGTCGAAGTAGAACCCGCGCAGGGTGTCCCGGTAGTGCTCCAGGTCGTAGGTGAAGAACAGCATCGGCCGACCCGAGTGGGCGAAGTCGAAGAAGACCGACGAGTAGTCGGTGATCAGCACGTCCGTGATCAGGTACAGGTCGGCGATGTCCGGGTACTTGGACACGTCCCAGACGAACCCCTGGCCCGCGCCGGGGATGCTGTCCAGGACCTTCGGGTGCTTGCGGAACAGCAGGACGTGGTCGTCGGCCAGTTCCCGCTGGGCCGCCTCCAGGTCGATCTGGAGGTCGAGCTTGAAGCGGGTCCCCCCGTACCGCTGGTCGTCGCGCCAGGTCGGTGCGTAGAGGACGACCTTCTTGCCGTCCGGGATGCCCAGGAGCTTGCGGGTGCGCTCGGCGCGCTCCTCGCGGTCGGGGGCGTGGAACACGTCGTTGCGCGGGTAGCCCGCCTCCAGGATCTCCGTCTCGCAGCGGAACGCCCCGCGCATGATGGGCGTGGTGAACGAGTTCGGCGAGACCAGGAAGTCCCACTGCCGCGACCGGTGCGGCAGGCTCGCGATGTACGCCCGGTTCGCCTTGGGCGTGCCGAGCAGGTCGGCGCCGATCTTCTTGAGAGGGGTGCCGTGCCAGGTCTGCACGACCGTCTGCCCCTCGCGGCGCACGAACCAGTCGCCGATGCCGACGTTCGTGACCACGTACCGGCTGCGGGCCAGCGCCTCGTACCACTCGCGGCTGTGCCACTCCACGGGGACGACGCCCGGAGGCAGGGCCACCTGCTGGTCGTCGACCGCCCACAGGTGGTCGACCTCCACTCCGCGGCGCACCAGCTCCTCGTGGACGGCGCGCGGTGAGTCCGAGAACTGCTTGCCGCCGAAGCTGTTGTAGAACACCGCCTCGCGCAGCGGTCGGGCCTTCTGCTCCGCGGTGAACGCCTCGCGCAGGACCCGCTGCCGGTAGGCGCCCTTCTCGGAGTCGTCCAGGGGGTGGGCCGGGGCCAGGAACACGCGGTCGTGGAACCGGTGGTCCACGGAGTAGGAGCGTTTGGCCCCCTGGTGGAGGAGCGGCAGCCGCGGTACCAGGTCGTGCCTGATCTTCACCGGCACGTCGTGGGAGTCGTCCCAGTCCCGGGCGGAGCGGAACGACATGTACCACCGGCCCCGGCGCAGCGGCAGGGCGTCGCCGTGGGAGTCGTGGTGCTCGGGATCGACGACGGCGCGGAAGCGCCCGTCGGCGACTTCCACGGGCACGGCGACCTCCTCGAACCGTTCGCCGTGCCGCAGCACCATCACCCGGTCCCGGTCCGGCCCCGTGTAGGAGCCGGACAGGACCAGGTCGCCGCCCACCCACTCCATCGCGTCCACCACGGGCTGGCGGACGCGGTCGTGCAGGACGAGGGTGTCCACGGCGGTGACGCCCACCTCGATCTCCCGGCCGCCCTCGACGGGGTGGGCGCGGGAGAGCACCCCGTCGGCGACGGCCACCGGCACCCGGTGCCCGCCGACGACGGCGTGGGCGCGCAGTTCGCGGGTGGCCTCGGAGTCGGCCACGGACAGGTCGGACAGGGGTACGGTAACGCGGCGGCGGCCGTCCGGCCCCTCCGCCTCGGCCGCGTACTCGCGCTCCACCGGGTCGCCGGCGGGGCCGTGGGAGAGGACGAGGCGTTCGACCGGCCGTTCCTCCGGTCCGCGCAGCCCGAGGGTGAGCAGGTCGGCGTCGAGGGAGTGCCCGACGAGTTCGGCCTCGACCGCCTGGATCTCGAACTCCAGGCGCTTCTTGCGGAACGCGCTCACCCAGCGGGTGGACCCGTCCAGGCGGTGGGCGTGCTGGTGTCCGGCGGGACCGACCTCGCCCGGGACGACACCGCCCCTGTGCGGCCTGCCGGACGCCCACACACCCAGCGTCAGCGACCACGTGGAGGGGTTCCAGCCGTGGCTCCCGCGCAGCTTGGCGGGGTCGACGAACAGCTCGAACCCGGCCCAGTCGTAGCAGTGCAGCGCCTGTTTGGAGTCGGCCGTGGCGCGCGGCTCGTGCCTCGGGGCCATACGGACCACGACGCGCCGCCGCGAACCGGAGTCGGTGAGCCAGGCCATCGCGGGCACGCGCGGCGCCGTCTCGACGGGGACGTTGCGCACGTACGCGTACCCGCGCACGCGCAGGCGTCCCTCCACCCAGGTCATGTCGGTCAGCTTGGTGACCAGCGGCATCTCGGAGTTCTTGAGCCGGGTGACCTCCCTGGGCAGGGAGGCCGGTGCGATGCCGGGCACCTCGACCGACGGTGACAGGCGCCCCCGCACCAGGTGTGCCTGCGGGTTGTCCCGCTCGTACCTGATGACCGTCTCCAGGTCGCCCAACCTGTGCTCCTTGGCCAACCAGAGTTTGACCCTGGTCAGCGGGGGGAAACCGCTCAGGTCGCCGGGGGCCGAGCCGCCGACGAAGTCGTCGGCGGCGGCGAGGAAGCGTGCCCGCTCGTCGTCGTCCGACTCGGGCAGGTAGCGCATGAGGCGCTGGAGTTCTTCGGGGACCGTGCGCTTTGCTCCGGCCATGGGGTGTCGGGTTCCTTTCGTCAACGCGGTGGACCGGAGGTCACACGCGGGCGGGAGCGGTGTCCGTCGCGGACGGCGAGCCGGAGGCGGGCCCCGGCGTCGCCGCCGGGCCGACCGGGTGCTGCTCGCTCGTGCGCCGGTAGAGGTCGTCGACGGCGGCCCCGAAACGCGACTGGGAGCTGGGCTCGCCGGGGCCGAGCAGGTAGGTCTTGAGCCTGGTGCGGTCCCCGGCCAGGGAGTCGGCCGACGCCGATTGGACGGCGGCCAGCGCGGCGTCCAGGCCGCCCCCGTCCGGCGCGAGCATGTAGGCCGCGCTGGAGGTGGGGTGCTTGTCCTGGAACTCCCCGTCCGTGATGCCCTCGCAGTTGGTGATGGCGTAGGGCTTCTCGGTGGCGATGAAGTCGGCGACGACGCTGGAGATGTCGCTGATGAGCAGGTCGGCCTGGTTGAAACAGGAGTAGAGGGTCGGTCGCGGACCCTCGATGACCAGGTGTTCGGTGTCGGGGCGGCCGTCCCAGTACACCCGGTGCCACTCCTGGGACAGCTTCTGGAGCTCGGCTGCGGCACCGGGGTCGGCGGTGCCCTCCTCGCGCGAGTTGTGGGCCTCGTCGGTGGCGCCGTTGTCGGTGTCGAAGGCGGCCAGCCGCCGTTCGAGGGAGGCGAGTTCCCCGGCGGGGCGCCGCTCGCCGTTGCCCGCCGTCGTCCGGTTGGCCTCCTCGATCATCGCGACGATGCTCCGGTGCGCGTTCCGGGCGGCCGCGGACCGGACCCCGGTGAAGGGGTGCGGTTTGTAGAGGACGCGCACACGCGGCTCGGCGGCCAGCAGCGTCCGGATCAGCCCGGGGCCCGCCTCGGTCAGGGACGTGTTGCCGGGCTCGTCCGTCCACCCCTCCCAGGTCGGGGCGTACAGGACGCTGCGCACGGCGTTGGGGGCGGTGTCGGTGCGGATCGCGTCGAGCTGGGGGCGGCCGACCTCCACGATCTCGTCGCCGCGCACACCCACCCCGGCGCGGTCGTAGCGGTCGCGCCCGGCCCGTCCGGCGGTCCACACCTCGTCGTAGACCTTGCTGAACGGGTTGATGCTGGCCACCTTGTCGCTGTCGCCGTGGCCGATGAACACGTGGCCGAGGAGCGGGTTGCGCAGCATGTGGATGTTCTTGCCGGTGTTGGCCGGGTAGAGGGCCACGCGCGCCGGGCCGAAGTCCAGCGCCATCAGGTCGGTGGAGGTGGGCACGCACAGGACCGGTACCGGGGTCGGTGCGAGCTGCGCGGCGATGACCCGCTCGCGCAGGACGACCACCGACCGGCGCGGCAGCGCCGCCACCGCCTCCAGCCACATGTTGGCCTGGTAGGCGGAGTCGGCCGAACCCGAGAAGTAGAGGACGACCTCGGGCCGGTAGGAGTCGAGCCAGGACTGCGTGAACTCCATGACCCGCTCGGGTTCGGGGATGGTCCGGGCCTTCACCAGGTACCACCCGAACAGCGCCAGGGCGAGCACGGTGAGCGCCACGGACACGACCGCTCCGACCGCGACGGCCCAGACGGCGCCCGCGGCCACGTAGGCGACGGCACCGGCCACGAGGAAGGCGTCCAGCGGCAGCAGGCGGCTCATGGGTTCGCGCACGAGCGCCATGGGCGGGCTGTCGGGGATGCGCAGGGGACCCAGGTCGATGTTGCGGGTGACGATCGGCAGGCGGCGGCGGACGCGCAGCAGCCGGGCGGCGACACCGCACACCAGCTGGAGCCCGAACAGCACCAGGCAGGTCAGCAGGACCATGCCGATGCCGGTGGAGGTGGCCGTGGGCGTGGTGATGAGCAGGCCCAGGGCGAGCAGCTGGCGCAGCAGGGCACGCGGGGTGATGCCCAGACGGACCTGCTGGACGAGCTTGGCCAGTTCGGGCAGCCGGTGCAGCAGGAGGGCGTCCATCGCGTAACTGCCGGCCGCCCCGGCGAGGAAGACCCACCACAGCCCGGTGATCACACCCGCGAGCATCACCAGGTAGGTCAGGCAGAGCAGGGCGGACCAGACGACGGTCTCCCTGTGGAGGTCCTTGAACTTGCTCACTTCGCGCCCTCCGTCTCCTTGCCGGGGGTGCCGTTCACGGCGCCGGGCGGGTCCTCGCGGCGGACGTCGACGACGTGGCCGGTCAGGTCGGACAGGAGCACGTCGACGGACGTGCGGGCCACCTTCTCGGCGCTGAGGAGGCTCCCGGCCGGTTCGTCCCCGAAGGCGTTGGCGCGCATCGGGGTCTGTGTGCGCTCCGGGTTGATGCAGTTGATGCGCACCCCGTCCCGGGACCATTCGTCGGCCAGCGCCTGCGTGAGGTTGACAGTGGCCGCCTTGGTGGACGAGTACAGGCTGTACTCGCCCCGACCGCGCGTGTAGGAGCTGGAGGTGTACAGCAGCAGCTGTCCCCCGCTCTGCGCCAGGTACGGGAAGGCCGCGCGGGCGATGTGGACCGGGGCGAGGTAGTTGACCCGCAGGGCCTCCTCGATGGTCTCCGTGTCGGTCTTGTCCAGACGGCCGATCCGCAGCACGCCCGCGGTGTTGACCACGAAGTCGACCCGGCCGGTGGCGGAGTGCGCCTGCTCCAGTGCCGCGGCGACGTCGTCGGGGTTGGCGACGTTGGTGCGGGTGGTTCCGCGCGAGTAGCGGAACACGCGTGCGCCGTGCCTCTCCGCCAGGTCGGCCACGCCCGCGCCGATGCCGTAGCTGCCGCCGAACACGACGACGGTGGCCCCGGTGAGCCGTGCGGCGTAGTCCTCGTCGGAGAGTTCGGGGGTGGCGGAGGAGGCGAGCTGGAACAGCTTGTCGGCGATGAAGATGTCCACCGGCTGGGTGACCTTCATGTTCTGCTCCTCGCCCTCCACCACGTGGATCGGGACGCCGGGCGAGTAGCGCAGGACGACCGTGCAGTCGTCGGTCGCCTCGAATCCCGGGTCCTCCCACGCCTTGACGTAGGCGTCGCGGATGGTGGCGAGGCGGAAGCCCTGGGGGGTCTGGCCCCGGCGCAGCCGGGAGCGGACGGGGACGTCGGTGATGATGTCGTCGTCCACCTCGATGATCGTGTCCGAGGACGGGATCGCCACGTCCACCGCCTCGAAGGACTCCAGGGCGGTGACGCAGTCGTCGATGACGCGCTGGGACAGCATCGGGCGCACGGCGTCGTGGAAGAGCACGTTCGTGGTCTCCGCCGGAAGGTGCGCCAGGGCGTCGAGGGCGAGCTGGGTCGTGGCGTTGCGCGAGGTGCCGCCGGGCAGCACGCGGGTGACCTTGGCCAGGCCGGCGCCGCGAACGATCGCCTCCGCGTCGGAGACGAACCCGGGGTTCATCATCACGACGACCTCGTCGACCCTCGGAGCCTGCTCGAAGATCGCGAGCGTGTGCTCCAGGATCGACTTCCCGGCGATCTTGAGCAGCTGCTTCGGGGTGGCCAGACCGATGCGCTGGCCGCTGCCGCCCGCCAGGACGACGGCTACGGTGCGGTGCGCCGACGCAGGTGTCGGGCGCGCGGAGGTGTGAGGCAAGGTGATGTCTCCCGTCGAAACGCGAGATGTCGAACGACGACCCCGGCACACGGGCCCCGGTGGGGGCGGGCGTGTGGGGGCGGGGGGACGCGGGTGGGGGCAGGGCCCGCGCGGGGGATGCGCGTCACTTCATGACATGTGTGCGTTGTCTGGATGAAAGTGGATGCTTCGGCGTCACGTTGACGGCCGTGTCGGCTCCGGGGTTTACCGGGAACCGGACGAGAGCGGTAGTTCGTTCTGGTTGTTTCGGCCCGGGGTACGTGTCCTGCGGTCCTTGCCCCGGTGACATCACCCTCCCCCGGCGATGGTGTGAGGGGCCAGGCAGTGACCATGGTGTGAACGGAGTGCGGGACCCGTACCGGGCACCCGCAACGGGACTCCTCGACCGACTCCTGGGCTAACGCCCCTTCTCCGCGGAACGGTTCGCCCGAACGTCCGGTTTCGGTCACGAAATGGTGAACACACAGATGAACACTACCTAACCCGTCGAGGCGCCCTTCCCCTGTGTGATATCAGCCGTCTGCTCCCGAACGCGGATGAACGGGCCGGCGGGGCCGGCCCGGCGACCGCGTCCGGGGAGAGGCCCGTACGGTTCGTGGGCGCAGGTCGTCCACGGCGGCGCGGGACCCGGTCCGCGCAGCCGGCCCCGACAGGCCCTCCCTGGCCGCCCGGCGCTCGGCCGGGCCGCCGGATCCGGGACGCGCCCCCGCGGCCGGGAGGGTGTCCGATCCCACGGGCCCCGGTACGGCCGGTCACACGGCGAGGGGCCGCACCGTCGGCGCGGCCCCTCGGACACGTTCGGGCGAGCGGTCGGCTCAGGCGGTCGGGGGTCCGGAGGACTCCGCCGCCTCCGCCGCGGCGCGCATCTCGCGGCCGTTGCGGTCGGGGAAGGCCACGCCCAGGCCCCAGTGCAGCAGCAGTGCGCTGACGAGGCCGACCAGCCAGCCGTAGTCGGCCAGCGGGGCGAGGAACGGGATCAGGCCGTCGGCCGGGAACGGGCCCGATCCCTCGGGGGAGTGCGATCCGCCCACGGCGAGCAGGGTGCCGGCGCCGAACGCCGCGAGCGCGCGCCAGTTCCACCCGTTCGTGTACCAGTACTCCGAGCCGCGCTCGTACAGCGCGGCCAGGTTGATCCTGGTGCGGCGCAGCAGCCAGTAGTCGGCGAGCAGGATGCCCGCGACGGTGCCGAGGACGCCGCCCACGGTGCCGAGCCACGTGAAGATGTACACGTTCTCGTTCTCCAGCAGCCGCCACGGGAAGATGAGGACGCTGAGGAAGCACGTGATGACCGCACCGGTGCGGAAGCTGATCAGGCGCGGCTTCAGGTTGGCCAGGTCGTAGGCCGGGCCGACCAGGTTCGCGGCGATGTTGGTGGAGACCGTCGCGAGCAGCACGACGAAGACCGCGAAGAGCAGGCCGAGCCCGTTGCCCATCTGCGCGACGATGTCGATCGGGTTCCACAGCGGCTCGCCGTAGACCGAGGCGGTGCCCGCCGTGACCATCACGGCCAGGAGCGAGAACAGCGTCATCGTGGTGGGCAGGCCCAGGGTCTGGCCGACGACCTGGGCGCGCTGCGACGCGGAGAACCGGGTGAAGTCGCTGATGTTCAGGGTGAGTGTCGCCCAGTAGCCGATGACACCCATCAGCGAGGGGAAGAACAGCGCCCAGAAGGACGGGCCCCAGTCCAGGGGCTCGCCGCTGTCCAGGGAGAGCATCGGGGCGAGTCCGCCCGCCTCCACGGCCATCCACGCCAGCAGGGCGAGGCCCCCGATGATCATGAGCGGGGCGGCCCACACCTGGACGCGGCGCACACCCTCCATGCCCCACAGGATGATCCCGAGCTGGGCCACCCAGAACAGTCCGAAGGACAGCCACAGGGTCCACGGGTTGCCGCCGACCACGGCGGCGCCGGTCCACCCGTCGCCGAGCAGGCGGCCCACGAGGACGTACACGCCCTGGCCGCCGACCCAGGTCTGGATGCCGTACCAGCCGCACGCCACCGCGCCGCGCAGCAGAGCCGGCAGGTTGGCGCCGCGCAGGCCGAACGAGGCACGGGCGAACACAGGGAAGGGAATCCCGTACTTGGCGCCCGCGTGACCGGTCAGCACCATCGGCAGCAGCACGACGAGGTTGCCCAGGACGACGGCGAGCATCGCCTGCCGCCAGTCCATGCCGGCCGCGATCAGGCCGCTGGCCAGGGTCCACGCCGGGATGCTGACCGACATGCTCACCCACAGGGCGGTGAAGCTGCCGGTGCCCCAGTCACGACGGGAGATCGGGACCGGTTGGAGGTCGCTGTTGACGAAGGGGCTCTCGGGGAGGGTGGAACCCTCGGTCAGGGACACACGGCCGTCGGGATGGGTGACGACGACTGCTTCCGGAGACGGTGGGGAGTGGGTCACGGGACACCTGGTTTCGATGGTGCTGACGGGGAGCAGGGGCGTGGACGCGGCGCTGAGCCCACGGAGAGCGGGCCCTGCCGGAATGCGCGGAAGGTCCGGATTCTTCCTGGGCCGCCGAATATCCTCGCACGTCACCGGGGGTGTGGCGACGCGCCTTCGCATGTCCCCGTGACCGGGCCGCGGAGCAGGGACTCCGGGACCCGGGAGCGCCGGTTCAGGTGCTCCCGGAGGACAGGGCCGGGACGACGTCGCGCCCGTAGGCGTCGATGACCCCGTCCACGTCGTCGTGCATCGCGTAGACCGCGAACTGGTCCACCCCCGCGTCCTGGAGCAGCTTCAGCTTCGCGACGTGCTCCTCGACCGGCCCCACCAGGCAGAACCGGTCCACGATCGCGTCCGGGACGAACTCGGTGTCCGGGTTGTCCACCCGGCCGTGGTGGCTGTAGTCGTAGCCGCTGCGGGCCCGGACGTAGTCGGTCAGCTCCTGCGGCACCACGCCGGAGTCGCCGTACCGCGAGACCAGGTCGGCGACGTGGTTGCCGACCATCCCGCCGAACCAGCGGCACTGCTTGCGCGCGTGCGCCAGCCCCTCCGGCGAGCCGTCGGTCACGTAGGCGGGGGCCGCCACGCACACCTTCACCGCGTCCGGGTCGCGCCCGGCGTCGGCCGCCGCCGTGCGCACCGCGGCGATCATCCACTCGGTCAGGTACGGGTCGGCCAACTGGAGGATGAACCCGTCGGCCTGGCGTCCCACCAGGTTCAGTGCCTTGGGCCCGTAGGCCCCCATCCACACGGGTAGGACGCCGTCGCGGACCCACCGCAGGCGCATGGGCGTGCCGTCCACCTCCGTCTCCCGGCCCTCGGCGAGGTCCTTGATCACCCGCATCGACTCGGAGAGCCGGTCGAGCGTCGCCGGCTTGCGCCCCGCCACACGCATCGCCGAGTCGCCCCGGCCGCTCCCGCACACCGTCCGGTTCCCGTACATGTCGTTCAGGGTGGCGAACAGGGAGGCGGTCACCTCCCAGGACCGCGTGCTCGGGTTGGTCACCATCGGACCGACCACCAGTTTCCTGGTGCGTTCCAGGATGCGGCTGTAGATGACGAACGGCTCCTGCCAGAGCACCACCGAGTCGAACGTCCACCCGTGGGTGAAACCGTGGGCCTCGGCGCGCACCATCCGCTCGACCAGCAGGTCGGCGGGCGGGTCGGTCTGGAGGACGAGTCCGATGTCCATGGGGTCTCCTCTGGGGCGGTCAGATCAGGTACTGGCAGGTGGACCTGGGGACGTACCGGCCGTGTCCGGCCTCGCCCAGGTAGGAGCCGCCGTCCACGACGACGCGGCCGCGGGAGAGGACCGTGCGCGCCCTGCCCGTGACCCTTCGGCCCTCGTACGCCGAGTAGTCGACGTTCATGTGGTGGGTGTCGGCCGAAAGGACCTGTTGCGCACCGGGGTCGTAGACGACGATGTCGGCGTCCGAACCCGGCGAGATCGTGCCCTTGGACGGGTAGAGGCCGAACATGCGGGCCGGTGTGGCGCAGGCGATCTCGATCCACCGGCGCCGGTCGATGCGGCCCTCCACGACCGCCTGGTGCAGCAGGTCCATCCGGTGCTCCACCCCGGGCATGCCGTTGGGGATCTTGGAGAAGTCGCCGACGCCCAGGTCCTTCTGGCCGCTGAAGCAGAACGGGCAGTGGTCGGTGGAGACCACGGACAGGTCGTTCGTGCGCAGGGCCCGCCACAGGTGCTCCTGGTGCTCCCTCGGACGCAGCGGCGTGGAGCACACGTACTTGGCGCCCTCGAAGCCGGGCTCGGCCAGGTTGTCCGCGGACAGGAACAGGTACTGCGGGCAGGTCTCCCCGAACACGTTGAGGCCCATGTCCCGGGCCCGTACCAGCTCCTCCACCGCCTCGCGGGCGGACACGTGCACCACGTACAGGGGCGCCCCGGCGACGCGGGCGAGCTGGACGGCGCGGTGTGTGGCCTCCGACTCCAGCAGGGCCTTGCGCACCTCCCCGTGGTGGCGGGGGTCGGTCCTGCCCTCGGCGAGGGCCTGCTCGACCAGCACGTCGATGGCGATGCCGTTCTCGGCGTGCACCATGGTCAGCGCGCCGTTGGAGGCGCCGCGCTGCATGGCGCGGAGGATCTGGCCGTCGTCGCTGTAGAACACACCGGGGTAGGCCATGAACAGCTTGAACGAGGTGATGCCCTCGTCCACCAGGGCGTCCATCTCCTTCAGGGAGGAGTCGTCGACGTCGGACAGGATGGCGTGGAAGGCGTAGTCGATCGCGCACGTGCCGTCGGCCTTGGCCATCCACGCGTCCACCCCCGCGCGGACCGACTGCCCACGGCCCTGGACGGCGAAGTCGACGATCGTGGTGGTGCCGCCCCACGCGGCGGCCCGGGTGCCGGTCTCGAAGGTGTCGGCGGAGTAGGTGCCGCCGAAGGGCATCTCCATGTGGGTGTGGCCGTCGACCCCGCCCGGGACCACGTAGTGGCCGGTGGCGTCGATGGCGCGGGCCCCGCTGTCGGCCCAGGAGCGGGCGGTCTCGCCGCCGCGCAGGGCGAGGGCGGCGACCCGTTCGCCCTCGACGAGGACGTCGGCCTCCACCTCCTCGGAGGCGGTGACGACCAGGCCTCCGCTGATGACGGTGCGTTCCATGGGTCTCCTCCCCGCTCCTCAGCCCTCGACCAGCGGACCGTAGGCGTCCGGGCGCCGGTCCCGGTAGAACGCCCACTGCCGGCGGACCTCGTCGATCAGGTCGAGGTCGAGGTCGCGGACGACGAGCTCGGACGCGGTGCCGGAGGCGACGTCGCCCACGAACTGGCCGCGCGGGTCCACGAAGTAGCTGCTGCCGTAGAAGTCGTTGTCGCCGTACTCCTCCACGCCCACGCGGTTGATGGCGGCGACGAAGTACTCGTTGGCCACCGCGGAGGCGGGTTGTTCGAGCTTCCACAGGTAGGCGGACAGGCCGCGGCTGGTCGCGGACGGGTTGTACACCAGCTGGGCCCCGGCCAGGCCGAGCGCCCGCCACCCCTCCGGGAAGTGGCGGTCGTAGCAGATGTAGACCCCGACACGGCCGACGGCGGTGTCGAACACGGGCCAGCCGAGGTTGCCGGGGCGGAAGTAGTACTTCTCCCAGAAGCCCTCGACCTGCGGGATGTGGTGCTTGCGGTACTTGCCGAGGTAGGTGCCGTCCGCGTCGATGACGGCGGCGGTGTTGTAGTAGAAGCCGGGCTTCTCGATCTCGAAGACCGGAAGCACCATCACCATGTTCAGCTCCCGGGCCAGGGCGCCGAACCGCGTGACGGTCGGGCCGTCGGGCACGGGTTCCGCCCAGCGGTAGTGCTCGGCCTCCTGCACCTGGCAGAAGTAGGGTGCGTTGAACACCTCCTGGAAACCGATGACGCGGGCGCCCTGCGCCGCTGCGTCGCGCGCGTACTTCTCGTGGGCCGCGAGCATGGATTCGGTGTCGCCCGTCCATTCTGTCTGGACGAGCGCGGCACGGACGTTGTGCGGCATGGTTCCCTCGCTCCTCGGCTGGTGGGACCGCATGCGCCCTGCTCGCGCGGATGGCCGGGCGGTCGGCGCGGCGGGCGGTGCGCGTGAGAGTCGCACCTTAGAGAAGAGGGGAACGGGGGGTCAACGTTCGACATCCCGGTTCATGTGATAAGCCGGGGTTTCCTGATTTCGCGATTATGCCCAACAGGGAGACAATGTCCTTTCTCGGGCGAAATCAATTCGGAGGAAGCCACAGGTTTCCCGTTGTTTCGACGAAGAATTTCATGGGTCTGCACATGCCTGCCGCCGGGCCGGTGCCGGGGCATGACGAAGGGCCGCCGGACGTGTTTCCGGCGGCCCCGGTCGGGCTCCGCCCCCGTGCCGTGCGCACGGGGTCGGGCACGCGTCAGGGGTTGAGTTCCACCTCGATCTCGTCCCCGCCGTACGTCTCCGAGCTCAGCCCGATGTGGGTGATGTCGGAGGCCGACTCCACGTCGAAGACGATGCTCACGCTCACCGGGCTGCCGTCGGTGGGCAGGTCGTTCCACATGGAGTCGCCGAGTTCGAGGGTGGCGTCGTAGTCCTCCTCGACCGCCTCCCCGGCGGACGTGTACACGTGCTGCTCATCACGCCAGAACGTGTCGGTGCCCGCGTACGCGACGTCGAGGTGCACGATGAGGTACTCGCCGGAGGGGGTGTAGCCCTCGATCTCGTCGGTGGTCTCGGTGCCGGTGACCGTGTAGATGATGCCGTTGTGCTCGACGGACTCGCTGGAGCCACTGGACCCGCCGGACTCGCCGGAGTCCTCGCCGGGGCTCTCGGTCGTGACCGTCGTGGAGCCGCCGCCCGACTCGCCCCGGTCGTTGAAGACGAACGCGATGAGCACCACGAGGATGACGCCGATGACGAACAGGCCACCGCATCCCAGGCCGACCCACAGCCACGGCGAGGACTTCTTCGGACCCTGCGGGCCGGGGCCGTAGGGGGGCTGGGGGCCGTAGGGGCCGCCGGGACCGCCGGGGCCGTACGCGCCTCCACCCGGGTGGCCGTACGGGTCACCGCCGGGGGGACCGTAGGGTCCGGACGGGTCGCCGCCGGGAGGGCCGTAGGGTCCGGACGGGTCACCGCCGGGAGGACCGTAGGGATCGCCCCCGGGGGGACCGTACGGGCCGCTCGGATAGCCGTCGGAGGGGCCGCCGGGACCGTAGGGTCCGCCGGGCGGAGGGCCCATGGGCGGCTGGCCACCGGTCGGAGACCCCGGATACGGGCCGTTCGGGGGAGGAGGCTGACTCATGGTGGTCCTGGCTTTCTGCTGCGGGCGGGTCGGGAGGCGGCCGGGCCGTCTTGCCCGTGCTGATTGTGACGCCGACGGGAGGCCGACAGTTCCAGTCGTGTTCGACTGCCTACTGTGGGGGCATGGCACGACTGCTCATCGTTCACCACACCGTCTCGCCCGCCACCCGGGAGATGTTGGGGGCCGTGATCGACGGTGCCCGCGACGACGATATCGAAGGGGTGGAGGTCCGGTCGAAAGCGGCGCTGTCCGCGAGCGTCAGCGACCTGCTCGCGGCCGACGCGCTGGTCCTGGGGACCCCGGCCAACATCGGCTACATGTCCGGCGCGCTCAAGCACTTCTTCGACACGGTCTTCTACCCCGCCCAGGGGGAGACCGAGGGCCTGCCGTACTCCCTCTACGTACACGGGGACAACGACACGGCGGGAGCCGTCCGAGCCGTGGAGTCGATCGCGAAGGGCATCGGGTGGGAGCGTCACCGCCCGCCGGTCACCGTCACCGGCCGCCCCGACGCCGCCGCCCGCGAGGCCTGCTGGGAACTGGGGGCCGTCACCGCGCTCGCCGCCCAGGAGAGGGGCTGACACGGTGCCGGCCCCTCCCGCCCGGCCCGCCCGTGCGGGAGGGGCCCCGCCCGCGAGCCCGGAAGGAGGCGAGGAACACGGTTCACAGCTGGTTCCAGGCGTTCGTGAGGACCTTGCGCAGGATCCGCTCGATCTCGTCGAACTCCGCCGGTCCGCAGGTCAGCGGAGGTGAGAGCTGGACGACGGGTTCGCCGCGGTCGTCGGCGCGGCAGATCAGGCCCGCCTCGAACAGCGCCCCCGACAGGAAGCCCTTGAGGAGCCGCTGCGCCTCGTCGTCGCTGAAGGTCTCCTTGGTCGCCTTGTCCTTGACGAGTTCGATCCCGTAGAAGAACCCGTCCCCCCGGACGTCGCCGACGATCGGCAGGTCGAGAAGCCGCTCCAGGGTCGCGCGAAAGACCGGCGCGTTCTCGCGCACGTTGTCGAGGATGCCCTCACTCTCGAACAGGTCGAGGTTGGCGAGCGCGGCCGCGGCGGCCACGGGGTGGCCCGCGAAGGTCACGCCGTGCAGGAAGGACGCGCCCTCCTCCTTGAACGGCTCCATCAGCCGCTCACGGGCGATGAGACCGCCGAGCGGGACGTAACCGCTGGTGGCGCCCTTGGCGAAGGTGATCATGTCGGGCAGGTAGCCGTACCTGGTCGCCCCGAAGTACTCGCCCAGCCTGCCGAAGGCGCAGATGACCTCGTCGGAGACCATGAGGACGCCGTACCGGTCGCAGATCTCGCGGACGCGTTGGAGGTAGCCGGGGGGCGGCGGGAAGCAGCCGCCGGAGTTCTGCACCGGCTCGACGAACACGGCGGCGATCGTCTCGGGCCCGTTCTGGAGGATCGCCTCCTCGATCTGGTCGGCGGCCCAGCGGCCGAACGCCTCCGGGTCGTCGCCGTGCACAGGGGCGCGGTAGAGGTTCGTGTTCGGCACCTGGACGGTGCTCGGCACCAGCGGCTCGAACGGGGTCTTGATCGCCTGGAGCCCGGTGACCGACAGGGCTCCGAGACTGGACCCGTGGTAGGCGATCCTCCTGCTGATCACCTTGTGGCGCTCGGGTTCGCCGACCGCCCTGAAGTACTGGCGTGCCAGCTTCCACGCGGATTCCACGGCCTCGGACCCGCTGGTGGTGAAGAACACCCGGTCGAGGTCGCCGGGCGCCAGGCGCGCGAGCCGGTCGGCCAGCTCGATCGCCCGGGGGTGGGCGTAGGTCCAGATGGGGAAGTAGGCCAGTTCCCGGGCCTGTTCGGCGATGGCGTCGGCGATCTCGGCGCGGCCGTGCCCCACCTGGGAGACGAAGAGCCCGGACAGGCCGTCGAGGTACCGCTTCCCGGCGGTGTCGTAGACGTGGACGCCCTCACCCCTGGCGATGACGGGGACGTCGGCGTCGTCGTAGGCGGCCATCTCCGTGAAGTGCATCCACAGATGCTCCTTGGCGGCCCGCTGGAGTTGCTCCGGGCTCAGGTGCGCTGCCACGTGGTGCTCCCAAGATCGCTGGGTGGTGCGGGGACCGCGTGGGTCGACCCGCGGGTCTCTGCCAGACCCCTCAATAGAAATAGTGGCACTTAAGCGGCTTCTGTCAAGTATCCGTCGGGAAATCCAATCTTTACAACGGAATCCCTTGAGGTCCCTTGATATCCCTGATGTCGGGTGGCAGTGTGACGGTTCACAGCCGCGCGCGCACCGACACGCGCCCGACCCCGGGGAGCCCGAGTGACCGGACTGGACCACCTGCGCAACTTCGTCAACGGCGAGTACGCGGACACGGCCGACGGAATCCGCAGCGACCTCGTCGACCCGGCCACGGGGAAGGTCTTCGCGACCGCGCCGGTGTCCACCGCCGAAGACGTCGACAACGCTTTCCGAGCCGCACGGAACGCCTTCGAGGACGGGTGGCGCGACTGGACGCCCGCCGACCGCCAGATCGCGCTCAACAAGTTCGCGGACCGTGTCGAGGAGCGCGCCGACGACCTGGTGGCCGCCGAGGTCCGCAACTGCGGCAAACCCGTCGGGCTCACCCGCACGGAGGAGATCGGCCAGGTCCTCGACGCCCTGCGCTTCTTCGCGGGCGCCACCCGCAACCTGGAGGGGCGCGCCGCCGGGGAGTACCTCGCCGACCACACCTCCTGGGTCCGGCGCGAGCCCCTGGGACCGGTCGGTCAGATCACACCGTGGAACTACCCCATGGCCATGGCGTCCTGGAAGATCGGACCGGCCCTGGCGGCGGGCAACACCATCGTCCTCAAACCCTCCGACACCACCCCGGTCTCCACCCTCCTGTTGGCGGAGATCGCTGCCGAGTTCCTCCCGGCCGGGGTGTTCAACGTCATCGCGGGCGACCGCGACACCGGCCGCGCCCTCGTGGACCACCCGACCCCCCGGCTCATCTCCCTCACCGGCTCCACCCGGGCCGGGTACGAGGTCGCCCAGGCCGCGTCCAGGGACCTCAAACGCCTCCACCTCGAACTGGGCGGCAAGGCCCCGGTGATCGTCTTCGACGACGCCGACGTCGAACGCGCCGCCGCGGGCATCGCCGAGGCCGGGTACTTCAACGCCGGACAGGACTGCACCGCCGCCACGCGGGTGCTCGCCGCCCCGGGCATCCACGACGACCTCGCCGCCGCCCTCGCCGAGCAGGCCCGCGGCACCGTCACCGCGCCCCCGAGCAACCCGGAGGCCGCCTACGGCCCCGTCAACAACGCGGGCCAGCTGGAGCGCGTCAGCGGGTTCCTGGACCGCGCCCCCGACCACGCCGAGATCCTCGCGGGCGGATCTCCGGTCGGCGACGAGGGCTACTTCTACGCCCCCACCGTGGTCTCCGGGCTCCGGCAGGGAGACGAGCTGGTCACCGACGAGATCTTCGGCCCGGTCATCACGGTGCAGCGCTTCACCGACGAGGACACCGCCGTCGACTGGGCCAACTCCGTCGAGTACGGCCTGGCCTCCAGCGTCTGGACCAGGGACCACGCCCGCGCGCTGCGGGTCTCGCGCCGCCTGGACTTCGGCTGCGTGTGGATCAACACGCACATCCCCATCACGGCGGAGATGCCGCACGGCGGCTTCAAGCACTCCGGTTACGGCAAGGACCTGTCCGCGTACTCCTTCGAGGAGTACACCCGGGTCAAGCACGTCATGAGCTACATCGGCCACTGACGCGCGGGCGCGACCGCCGGTGAACGACCCGGGCGGCGGTGGCGGCTGTCGGACCGCCGCCCGGGCCTCCCCACCCCGAAGGCGCTCACGTGAGCGCGCCGAGATGACGAGCGACTGACAGGAACCCCCACATGGCCCCCACCGACACCACGCACCCCGAGGCGCCCCCAGCGGACACCACCCCTGCCCAGGAGCCCGCGATCAGCCTGGAGGGGGTGGCCAAGTCCTTCCGGTCCGGTGCGGAGACGGTCAACGCGGTCGCCGGCGTCGACCTGGCCATCGAACGCGGGGAGTTCTTCTCACTGCTCGGCCCGTCCGGCTGCGGCAAGACCACCACCATGCGCATGATCGCCGGCTTCGAGGACCCCACGTACGGGGTCGTCCGCCTCGACGGCCGCGACGTCACCGGAGTGCCCGCCAACCACCGCGACGTCAACATGGTCTTCCAGAGCTACGCGCTCTTCCCGCACATGAGCGTCGCGGACAACGTCGCGTTCGGGCTCAGACGCAAGGGGGTCCCCAGACCGGAGGCCGCGCGCCGGGTGGCGGAGATGCTCGACCTGGTCGAACTCGGCCACCGGGCGAGGCACCGGCCCTCCCGGCTCTCCGGCGGCCAGCAGCAGCGGGTCGCCCTCGCCCGCGCACTGGTCAACCAGCCCGGAGCCCTGCTCCTCGACGAACCCCTCGGCGCCCTCGACCTCAAGCTCCGCCAGTCCATGCAGGTCGAGCTCAAGCGCATCCAGCGCGAGGTCGGCATCACCTTCGTCTACGTCACCCACGACCAGGGCGAGGCGCTCACCATGTCCGACCGCATCGCCGTGATGAACGACGGCGCGGTCGAACAGCTCGGCACCCCCTCCGAGATCTACGAGCGTCCCGCCACCAGGTTCGTCGCCGACTTCATCGGCACCAGCAACCTCCTCCGGGGCGTGGTCCGCGGCGCCGGCGCCGACGTGTGGAGGGTGGAGGTCGCAGACGGGGCCACCGCCCTGGTCGCCGAGCTCCCCGGGACGGTCACCACCGGCTCCCACCTCCACCTGACCGTGCGACCGGAGAAGGTCCGCATCGCCACCGAACGCCCCGGAGGCGGTGTCAGCCGCGTCCCCGGCACCGTCACCGAGACCGTGTACACGGGTGCGGCCACCCACTACCAGGTGGACGTCGGGGGAGGGGAGGCGATCACCGTGTACCAGCAGAACGCCTCCGGCTCGGCGCCCGCCGCCCGGCGCGGCCAGCAGGTCTGGCTGTCCTGGCACCCGCAGCACTCCTACGCGCTCCCGACCTGACCGCCCCGCCGCCTGCGGTCCCCGCCCCAGCACCCTCCCCGCCCGCGGAACCCGCCCCCGCCCCCGGCGGACACCCCCCGGAAGAACCGAAGTAGGGAACGACGACATGAACGACCGACCGCGCCCCCGCCCGCACCCCGCACTCCTGCGCGGACTCACCCGGGCCCGCCGCAGCCCCCTGGCCCTCCCCGGGCCCACCCGCCGTCGCACCCTCCAGGCGGGCGGCGCCGCGGCGGCCGTGCTCGCCCTGTCCGCCTGCGGGGTCGGCGGCCAGCAGCGCGACCCCGCCGAGAGCGAGGACTTCTGGGCGGACAAGGAGCGCACCGGCGACCTGCGATGGGCCAACTGGCCGCTCTACATGGACGCCGAGCGCACCCAGATCACGCAGTTCACCGAGGCCACCGGCATCGCCGTGGAGTACAAGGAGGACGTACAGGAGGCCGCCTCGTTCTTCGGCCAGATCCAGCCCAAGCTCGCCGCCGGAGACGACATCGGCTACGACCTCATGGTCCTGCCCAACGGCTTCGAACTCGCCAGGCTCATCGAACTCGGCTACCTGGTGCCGCTGGACCACACCAGGCTGCCCAACTTCGCGGAGTACGCGGGGGAGATCTACAAGAACAGCACCTACGACCCCGGCAACAGGTACACGGTCCCCTACGCCTCCGGCATCACCGGCATCGCCTACAACCCCGAGTACGTGGACCGGGAGATCACCAGCCTCCAGGACCTGTGGGACCCCGCGTTCGAGGGCAAGGTCGGCATGTTCGCCGACCCGCAGGAGATCGCCAACTTCGGCCTCCTCGCCAACGGGGTCGTGCCCGCCGAGTCCACGCGCGAGGACTGGGAGGCCGCCGCGGAGAAGCTCCGCGAACAGCGCGACGCGGGCGTGGTGCGCGCCTACTACGACCAGGACTTCATCCAACCGCTCACCAACGGCGACCTGTGGATCACCATGGCCTGGTCCGGCGACATCTACCAGCAGAACTCCGAGGAGGGCACGAACCTGGAGTTCGTCATCCCCGAGGAGGGCGCCACCCTCTGGACCGACAACCTCATGCTCCCGTTCACCACGCAGGCCCCGGTGGACGCGGTCGAACTGATGGACTTCCTCTACGAGCCGGAGATCGCCGCGGGCCTCACCGAGTACATCTCCTACATCTCACCGGTTCCGCACGCCCAGGAGGTGCTGGCCGAGTGGGCCGAGGGCGGCTCCGACGGCGACCGCGCCGACGCCCTGAGCGCGATGTCCGGGAGCGCCCTGGTCTTCCCCACCGAGGGCGACTACCAGAACCTCCACAACTTCGTCGTGCTGGACACCGACCAGCAGGACGAGTTCTCCGGTCTCTTCCAGGCCGTCACCCAGAGCTGAGCGGCGCGCCATGAGAAACCGAGACCTCACGCCCTACGTGCTGGTGCTCCCCGCCTGGGCCTGGCTGGCGCTGTTCTTCGTGGTGCCCATCGGCGGGATGCTCTCCCTGTCGCTGACCACAGGGAACGTGATCACCGGCTTCCAGCAGACCTTCGCGGTGGGCAACTACGCCACCGCGCTCGGGGACTACTGGGAGCAGATCCTGCGCTCCCTGTCCTACGGCGCCTGCGCCACCCTCGTGTGCATCGCCGTCGGCTACCCGACGGCGTACTGGATCGCGTTTCGGGGCGGGGCGTACAAGTCCACCTACCTGCTGCTGATCCTCCTGCCCTTCTTCGTCTCGTTCGTGCTGCGCACCATCTCCTGGCGCGCCTTCCTGTCCGACAACGGCGTCGTGCTCGGACCGCTCAAAGACGTCGGGCTGCTCCCCGAGGGGTTCGCCGTGCTCAACTCCGCCCCCGCGGTCGTCCTCGGCCTCGCCTACAACTTCCTGCCGTTTATGATCCTGCCGATCTACGCGGTCCTGGAGCGGATGGACCCCCACCTGGTCGAGGCCGCGCACGACCTCTACGCCAACCGGGTGCACGCGTTCACGCGGGTGATCCTGCCGGTGTCCCTGCCCGGAGTGTTCGCGGGAGTGCTGATGACCTTCATCCCGACCAGCGCCGACTACGTCAACGCGTCGGTGCTCGGCGGAACGCACAACACGATGATCGGCAACGTCATCCGGACGCAGTACCTGGTCAACAACAACTATCCGATCGCCGCCTCGATCACCTTCGTCCTCATGGGACTGCTGCTCGTCGGCATCTTCACGTACGCCAGGGCACTCGGCACCGAACGCGTCATGGAGGTGCACGCGTGACCACGGACGTCCGCACCGCCGCAGGCCCCCCGGCCGCGCCCCCGCCGGGGAGGGCCCGGCGCCGGGGCCGCACCGACTGGGGCCGCTACTACACCTGGGCCGTCCTGGCCTGGCTGTTCGCACCGATCGCGTTCATGGTCGCGTTCAGTTTCAACGACCCGGCCGGACGGCACAACACCACCTGGCAGGGGTTCACCCTGCACTGGTACCGGAACGCGTTCGCCTACCCCGACCTCAACGACGCGATGGTCAACTCGCTGACCATCGCCCTGCTGACGATGGTCGTCGCGGGCGGGATCGGCACCCTGCTCGGGCTGGCACTGGGACGGTTCTCCTTCCGGGGCAAGCAGCTCACCAACCTGGTGATGTTCGCGGCGATCAGCGCCCCCGAGGTGGTGCTCGGCGCCGCCCTGCTGTCCACGTTCCTCATGATGAACGTGACCACCGGCTACTGGACGACCGTCGTCGCGCACGTCATGTTCTGCGTGTCGTTCGTGGCCATCACCGTGCGGGCCCGCGTCATCACCCTCGACCCGCGGCTGGAGGAGGCGGCGCGCGACCTGGGCGCCGGGCCATGGCAGACCTTCCGGCTGGTCACCCTCCCCATGCTGTTCCCCGCGATCATGGCGGGCGGGCTGCTGGCGTTCGCCCTGTCCATCGACGACTACATCATCACCACGTTCGTCAGCGGGGACGTGACGACCTTCCCGCTGTGGATCTGGGGAGCGACCCGCGTGGGCATCCCCCCGCAGGTCAACGTGATGGGGACCCTGCTCTTCGCGGTCGGGCTGATCATGGCCGCGGTCAACGTCGCCCTGGCCCGCCGCCGGGGCGGCGGGTAGGGGAGCCGGAGGGCCGCCGTCCGCGGGCGGCCCGCGTCCCGCCCGGGAGCGCCGGACGGGGACGCACGCGTCCACCGGACCGCGGCGGACACCGCCACAGACGAACGGAGTCACACCCATGTCCGACACGGCAGCCGAACGCGCGGCCACGGCCCTGGCCGGAACCCTCCCCCGGGTCTTCTGGCTCGACCCCGACATCCCCGGCCACGACGTCCCCGCCCCCGCGCCCTCCCTGGCGGGCAACGTGTTCGCCGACCTGGTCGTGGTCGGCGCCGGGTTCAGCGGACTGTGGACCGCCCTCCTGGCCAAGGAACGCGACCCCGACAGGCACGTGGTCCTGGTGGAGGCCCGCACCGCCGGATGGGCGGCCTCCGGCCGCAACGGCGGGTTCTGCGCGGCAAGCCTCACCCACGGCCACGACAACGGCGCCGAGCGCTGGCCCGAGGAGATCGACGAGCTCGAACGCCAGGGCAGCGCCAACCTCGACGCCATCGAGGAGGCGGTAGCCCGGTACGGCATCGACTGCGAGTTCGAGCGCACCGGAGAGATCCTGGTCGCCACCGAGCCCTGGCAGGCCGAGGGGTTCGCCGAGGCCGCGCGGGCCACGACCGCTCTCGGACACCCGGCCCACGTGTGGGACGCCGAGCGGATCCGCCGCGAGATCGACTCCCCCTCCTACGTGGGGGCGCTGTACGAACCCCGCGGGGTCGCCATGCTCCACCCGGCCAAGCTGGCATGGGGACTGCGCGCCGCCTGTGAGCGCCTGGGTGTGCGGATCTTCGAGAACACCCCCGTGCGCGCGATCAGGTCCGCGCCGGCCGGCCTGCGCCTGGAGACCGCCGGGGGCTCCCTGCACGCGCCCAAAGTCGCCTGGGGGACAGGCGCGTTCCCCGGTCCGCTGCGCCGGCTCAAGCACTACCTCGCCCCCGTCTACGACTACGCGCTCACGACGGAGCCGCTCACCGACGAGCAGAGGGCGTCGCTGGGCTGGCAGGGCCGCCAGGGGGTCTCGGACGCCGCGAACCTCTTCCACTACTACCGTCTCACCGCCGACAACCGCATCCTGTGGGGCGGGTACGACGTGGTCCACCACCACGGCGGCAGGGTGCGCCCGGAGTTCGACCAGCGCCCCGAGACCTTCCGCAGGCTCGCCGAACACTTCCAGGCGACCTTCCCCCAGCTGGAGGGGGTGCGGTTCAGCCACAGCTGGGGCGGGGTCATCGACACGTGCAGCCGGTTCGCGGCCTTCTTCGGTTCCGGGTACGGCGGACGGCTGGCCTACGCCGCCGGATACACGGGGCTGGGCGTGGGCGCGACGCGGTTCGGCGCGCAGGTGATGCTGGACCGGCTCGACGGGCTGGACACCGAGCGCACGCGGCTGCGGATGGTGAGGGAGAAGCCGCTGCCCTTCCCACCCGAACCGGTCCGCTCCCTCGGTATCGGGCTGACACTGCGGGCCACGGCCGCGGCGGACCGCGACGGAGGGCGCCGCAACCTGTGGCTGCGGGGCCTCGACGCCGTGGGCATGGGCTTCGACAGTTAGTGGGCTGTGGGCTGGGCCGCGTGCTCCCGGGCCGCCCCGCCCCCGGGGGCCGTCACCGCTCCCGTCGGACAAGGAGGGGTAAGTCCGGGTAAGGGCTTGGCCTGCGCCGCGCCGGGGGCGGCGTGGTGTTCGTGCCGCGTCCCGGTCCCGGGTCAGGATGGGTGCGGTCGCGATACGGCGTGGGAACGCCGGACCCGACGGCCTCCCCCGCTCCAGACCCACCGCGTGGCCGCCCACTGGCCCACAGTTCCAGGCCGCGCGGTGTTCACTCCCCGGGAGGGCACTCCCGGGGCCGTACCCGGAGCCCCCGGGCCCGGAGCGGCCCCGGTCGGCGGCCGCGCGTCAGTAGCCGCGCCAGGACCCCTGGTGGTAGGCCATCACCCGGGGGTGCATCAGGGTCGACGCCTCGGCGTCGCTCTCCCTCCGGTCCATCGGGAACACCTGCGCCGCGGCCAGCAGGGGCTCGTCCAGGAACCGCAGCGGCGGCGCGTCCCCCGGGACGCGCAGTTCGGGCGCGTCCCCCACGGACGCCAGGTAGAAGCCCCAGTTCCCGAAACTCGGCACGTCCACGTTGTACGGGGTGGTCTCGAACCCCACCTCCTCCAGCGAGCGGTCCACGCTCCAGAAGGCGTCGGGCGCGAAGAACGGCGATCCCGCCTGCACCACCAGGCGGCCCCCGTCGTTGAGCGCGTGCCGCAGGAGCGAGTAGAACTCCACCGAGTAGAGCTTCGAGGTGGCCACGTCGTCGCCGTCCGGCAGGTCCGCGACGACCACGTCGAACTCCTCGCCGTTCTCCCGCAGCCACTGGAAGGCGTCGGTGTTGAGCACCTCCACCCGCGGATCCTCGAACGAGTCCTCGTTCAGGCCGGTGATCACCGGGTCCGTGGACGCCAGCTCGACCACCGCGGGATCCAGGTCCACCAGCGTCACCGAGGACACGTCGTCGTAGGCCAGGATCTCCCGCAGGGCGAGTCCGTCGCCGCCGCCCAGCACCAGCACGTTCCCGTGCGGGCCGTCCATCGCCGGGTGGATGAGCGACTCGTGGTAGCGGTACTCGTCCAGGGTCGAGAACTGGAGGCTCCCGTTGAGGAACATCCGCACGTCCTCGCCGTCCAGGGATCGGGTGACCACGATCTCCTGGTACTCGGAGCGCTCGGCGTGCACGATCGGATCCCGGTACATCGCCTGGCGGGCGTCCACCTCGAACCGGTCCGCGTACACGTAGGCCAGGCCGAGCACCGCGATGATGACGGCCAGGCCGAGTCCCAGACCCGCGTACGCGCGCCGCGTCAGCTCCGCGCGGAACAGCCACAGCACCACGGCGACGCCCACCACCGCGTTCAGTGCTCCCACGACCAGCGCTCCCCTGGGCAGGCCCAGGAGGGGCAGCAGCAGGAAGGGGAAGGCCAGACCGCCGATCAGTCCGCCCACGTAGTCGGCCGCGAACAGGTCCGCGACCGCCTCCGAGGCCTCCTGCCTGCGGATTCGCTGGATCAGCGTCATCAGCAGGGGGATCTCCATGCCGATGAGCAGGCCGATGACGAACGACAGCACCACCAGCGCGGGCTGGTAGGCGGAGAACCAGGCGAAGGCCCCGTACAGCAGGAGCACCGACAGGCCGCCGACCAGGGAGAGCAGGCCCTCGATCACCGCGAACGACACCGCGGGGCTGGCCTGGAAGCGCTTGGACAGCAGCGAACCCACGCCCATGGCGAAGACCATCACGGACAGCACCACGGAGGCCTGGGTGATGGTGTTGCCCAGCAGGTAGCTGCCGATGGCGACGAGCGCCAGCTCGTACACCAGGCCGCAGGCCGCGCAGATGAACACCGCCAGCAGCACCAGGAACCGGGCTGCCCTGGCCGAGACCGGGAGTCCGTACCGGGTGCGAGTCGTGTTCTCAGTCAACGCGGGTGCCTTCGTGTGGTGGTGCAGGTGGGGTGATGGCCGGGGTCAGGGGGCCGTGTCGTCCCGGGAGGCTCAGGTGAGGGCGGCGGCGACGACGAGCGCGATCGCCACGTGCGCGGTGGCGCTCACCCAGGTGGCCGGGTGCGGCTCCTCGTTGCTGATGATCTGGGCGATCTTCGCGGGGATGATGAGGTCGATCAGCAGGAACGACAGGGCCATGACGCCCAGGCCGATCAGACCGTAGACGGCGGTCGAGAGCAGTCCGGCCCCCAGGCCGATCTCGGAGTCGCTGGACAGGATCGCCGACGTGACGATGATGGCCGAGCCGAGCGTGTTGGCGGACACGAGCAGCACGGCGTTGCGGTTGCGGTTCTCCCAGACCAGCTCGTGCAGCTTGCCGGGGGTGAGCAGGTCGGTGATCAGGTAGCCCGCCACGAGGATGGCGATGCCCACACCGCCGTAGGCGAGGGCTGCGAGGGAATTGAAGAGGATCTCGTTCATGGTCCTGTCCGCTGGTAGGGGGGTGAGGTGGTCAGAATGCCGTGGGTGCGGGACGCCCGGAGGCGCGGTGCCTACTTGCCGAAGCTGCTGCCTCCACCGCGGTAGCTGCTGCCGCTGCCGCCGTTGTCGCGGTAGTTGTTGCTGCCGCTGCTACTGCCGTTGTTGTAGTTATTTCCGTTGTTGTAGTTGCTGCCGCCACCGGTTCCGCCGAAGAAGAAGAACCCGCCGCCGCCGGAGGAGCCCGAGGAGGAGCCCTCGCAGTCATCGTCGTCGTAGCCCTCGATGGCGACGACGTCGTCGTCGGGGCAGTAGTTGCTGTTGCTGCTGTTGTTACTGCTGTTGCAGGCGCTGAGCAGGATCAGGATCAGGAGGATGACGCCGACGACGACGAACACCGTGATGATCTTGTTCCTGTTCTCGTGGGATTCCTCGTATGCGTTCATGGCGCCGATCTCTCCGGACTGGGGGGTGTGGTCATCGTCGAGGTGGTCGTCACCAGTTCTCCGGTCTGCGGGTAGGCGTGCCAGGTCCGCCAGCGGAGGGGATCCCCGCCGGAGGATGCCAGGTGCAGGGCGGTGACCGCCAGGGGGTCACCCGGGAAGGCGACGAGAAGTCCGCCCTGGGAGTCGGCCACCTCGCGGTGGAGCCGTTCCACCCGTCGGGACAGTTCGTCTCGCGTGAGGGACTCCACGAGGGAGTCGAACCGGTAGCCGCCCTGTTCGGGGCGCTCCGCGCGCCCGGGGAGCCCGCCGGGCAGACCGGGCAGGCAGGCGACCGTCTCCACCAGGGCCCCCACGCCGGACTCCGGTGTGACGACGACCTGGTGGGAGGCTCCCAGCACGCGCAGCTCGACCCGGACGCCCGTCGCGGTGAGGGAACGGGCGGCCAGCGCATCGGTCAGCGGGTGGCCCAGGGTCCAGACCAGGTCGTCCGCACCGGTGTCGACGAAGGGGGCGCTGATGCTCGCGCGCACGTGCGTGTCAGCTCCCCGGGTAGATGGTGAAGGTGCCTGCGGCGACCTTGGTGCCGGTGCTGGCCTCCCAGCCGCCGTGGTCGAACCGCTCGAACGACAGGAGCCTGCCGTCGGAGGACTCGTAGTCGGCGTAGTCGAGGCCGCCCTGCGCCTTCAGACCGGTGGTGCCCTCGGAACGGTAGGAGCCGCTGCCCTTCTCCTGGAGCCGGTAGGTGACGCCCTCCAGCTCGATGGTCTTGGAGTGCGGGGTCAGCTCCAGGTCGGGACGCCCGGACCACAGGGCGAGCTCCACGTCGGGGTCCTCCTCGACCGAGAGCCAGCGCTTGCCGCCCTCGACCTCCAGGAAGTGCTCGGACCAGACGTAGCCGCCCTCGGACAGGCGCAGGGTGCCGCGGATCCAGGTCCGCTCGGTGCCCCAGTCGATCATGTCCCCGGCCTTGATGGAACGGGGGTCCCCCGCGGCACTGTCGCCCTGGTCGGCGAAGGGGTCCCGGGGCGCGGTGGGCGGCTGCGGCGCCGCGTCCCGCTGCTTGGAGCGCTGGGCGTAGATCACGACACCGACCACGACGGCGACGATGACGACGATGAGTAGCAGCACGAGTTCGATGGACAATGTTCCTCGTTTCGCGGGGGACGCGGGGGTGCGGGGATAGGGGGCGAGGGCGTCGTAGGAGTGACCGGTCCGCGTCCTTCCCCGGGCCGGGCAATCCTACTGATCTGGTCAGACGCCGGAAACGGGGGCCCGGTTCCCTCCGGTGCCGGATCAGGGCGGGGCGCCACGGTGCGTGGTCGGACCGGGCCGGCGGGGCGGCGTCCGCGCGGTGGGCGCCGCGGACGGCCCGGCCGTCAGGAGCGGGGGTCGCCGGTCTCCACGGGCAGTGAGTCGTCGGCACCCCACAGGCTCCACGACCCCGGGTAGAGGCGGGCGCCGGAGTACCCCGCGTGTTCGAGGGCCAGCAGGTTGTGGCAGGCCGTGACCCCCGAACCGCAGTAGGCGGTGACGGTCCGGGCGGCGTCGGCGCCCAGGGCCGCGAAGCGCTCACGCAGCGCTTCCGGGGCGGCGAGGTACCCGTCACCGTCCAGGTTCGCGGTCCACTCGGCGCTGCGGGCCCCCGGCACGTGTCCGGGGCGGGCGTCGACGGGGGCGGGCTGTTCGCCGGTGAAGCGGCCGTACGCGCGGGCGTCCACGAGCAGGCTCCCGGAGTCGCCCGATTCCGCTTGGACGGTGGCGGTGTCCACGACCAGGTCGGCGGGCCAGGGCCGGGCGGTCCGGTGCGCGGCCGGGGGCACGGTCTCCCCCTTCTCCAGGTCGCCTGTCCACGACCGCATACCGCCGTCGAGGAACGCCGCGGGAGTGCCCAGGACACGGAGCATCCACACCAGGCGGGCAGCGACGGAGCCCCCGGCGTCGTCGTAGACGACCACGGACGCGGAGTCGCCGACACCGAGGCGGCCGAGGGCACCGGCGAAGTCGGCGGGGGACGGCAGCGGGTGGCGGCCGGCCCCGGGTTCGGCCGGGGCGGCCAGATCGGTGTCCACGTCGGCGAAGACGGCGCCGGGCAGGTGCCCGGAGCGGTAGGCGTCACGGCCGGAACGGCCGTCGAGGTACCAGCGGGAGTCGATGACGACCACCTGGTCGCGGTGGTCGCGGAGCCAGTCGGCCGACACGGCCACCGGAAGGGTCAAGGGTTCGGACATGGGCGACAGCCTAACCTTCGACCGCCCGTGGCACACGGGGCCGGGGCACGGCGCCTCAGGAGGGTTCGGGCCGGGTCAGCCCCGGTCCAGGCGGTGCACCCGCAGGATCCACCACAGTCCCAGTACCGGCAGCACCAGCGGGATGAACAGGTAGCCGCTGCCGAAGCCCGACCACACCGTGTCCTCGGGGAAGACCGACGGCCAGAACACGCTCGCCGTCCCCACGACGAGGACGCCCGCCATCTCGACGGCGCACGAGACCAGGGCGACCCGGCGCGAGATCCGCCCGGCGCGGGCCAGGCCGACCGCGGCCACCAGGTAGACGATCCCGGCGAACAGCGACAGCGCGTAGGCCGTCGGCGCCTCGTCGAACCTCGTGGCCAGCTGGTAGCTCCCCCGCGCGGTCGCTGCGAGAGCGAACACCCCGTACACGGCGACGAGGAGCCGTCCGGGGCCGGTGCGCAGGGTCTTGGCGGCGGTGGGTGCGGACATCTCAGACAACAGGGCTCCAGAGCTGTTCGAGGCGGACGAACAGCACGGGCAGGATCAGGCAGGCGAAGGCGATCACCGCGGGACCCCACTTGCTCCGCTCCATGAAGCCCCACACGGCGCACGCGGGCGGCAGCAGCGCCACCGTCGCCAGGTAGGACACGAACATGACCGTCTCGGCGGGGCGGTCGCCGCCGACCAGGGTGACGGTGGCGGCCCCCACCTGTCCCAGGACGAGCAGCCACAGAATGCCCATGCCGACCAGGTGGGGGACCACCATGGGCTGGTCGCGGAAGGTCGAGACCAGGCACCAGCCGGCCATCGCCAGCGACACCATCTGAATCGTCATGGTCAGCCAGTCGACCACGCCGCCTCCGCTCGCACTCCGTCGCGTCCGCCCATGTCAGCGGTCCGCTCTCCCACGACACTTGTCTACGACACACGGTAGTACGCCCCGCGGGCCCGTCTGCACCGGGGAGCGGCGGGACGGGGGAGCGGCGGGACGGGGGAGCGGCGGGACGGGGGAGCGGCGGGACGGGGGAGCGGGGCCGTGGGAGGCGGCGCGCAGCTCCCGCGCGACGCCCGCCCGCGGTCGTGGAGAACCTCACAGGGCAGAGCGGCATCGAACACCGTGCCGCACCGTGCTCGTGCCCGTCGCCTCTCGCGGATACGTCGGAGGCGACGGCTCTCCCACCTGTGACATCGGCCGAAACCGGTCATATCAAGCGGGGGAGCAGCGCGACCACGATGCGGGCATGTCGGATACTGTCCTCGCAGCCGCACGTGTTCCCCAGACGGTGCACGGTGTAGGCGGCGCATCCCCTTCCACCGCATCGTGTACGAGAGCCGGAGCACCCCCGTGTCCTATCCCCAATATCCCTCGGGCCCTCAGCAGCCGCCCTACGGCCAGCCGTCCGGCGGTCAGCCGCCCTATGGCGGACCTACCGGTGGCCAGCCCCCCTACGGTGGTCCCACCGGCGGTCAGCCGCCCTACGGCGGTCCTCCCGGTGGCCAGCCGCCGTACGACATGCCTCCGGGCGGTCAGCCGCCCTACGGCGGTCCTCCCGGTGGTCAGCCCCCCTATGACATGCCCCCCGGCGGCCAGCCGCCCTACGGCCCGCCGCCCAAGAAGGGCATGTCCACCGGCGCCAAGGTCGGTATCGGCGTCGGCGGCTGCCTGGGCCTGGTGATCATCGCCATCGTCGTCATCGTCATCCTCGCCTCCCTGGCGGGGGGCGGCGAGGACGCGCCCTCGCAGCCGTCGGCGCCCTCCGCATCGGAGGAGGAGACGTCGGGCGAGACCGAGTCCCCGGCCGAGGAGCAGCCCGTCACCGAAGAGGGCGGCATCGCCGCGAGCGCCACCCAGACCGGCACCACCGGTGACGTCATCGACGACACCACCTACACGGTGGTGGACGTCGAGATCACCAACAACTCGTCCGAGGCGTTGGACGTCAACCCGCTCTACTTCACCTTCGTGCTGGACGACGGCACGGAGCGCGACGACTGGGCCGAGACGATCTTCGCCGACATCACCCCGATGGAGGCCGTGTCCGTGGAACCGGGCGACAGCATCTCGGGGCAGCTCGCCACGGTGGGCGAGGTGACCGTCACGGAGCTCCGGTTCGACCCGAGCTTCGGGATGGAGGACCCGATCGTCATCCCGGTCGGCTGACCCGACCGGACAGAACACGGGGACGCCCCGGCCGCGCTTCACCGTGGCCGGGGCGTCCCCGTGTTCCCGGGTCCGCTGCCGCCGCGAGGCCTGGTCACCTGCGCCCCTCGGTGCGCACCGCTGCGCCCGCGCCGACGCGGGGCCGGTCCCGTGGGGCCGGGCCGCGCACAGTCCGGGAGGGTCTCCCCCGACCTCACTTGGGCCAGTAGAAGACCTCCGCGGTGGCCGACGTGAGCTGCGCGATCGTGTCACCGAACTGGGCGACGCGGACCCGCACACGCCTGCCCTTGGACAGGTTGCCCTTCCACGCGTAGGTGAAGTGTCCGTTCCCGGCAGCCTGCAGAGGGCTCTCGATGGGACGGTTGCGGGCGACCTTCCAGCCGCCCTCGCCGTCCGGCTCGTACTCGGTGGCGCGCAGCTGCATCTCGGTCCCCGCCCCCAGACCCTCGACGGTGACGCCCACGGAGAAGTCGTAGAGCGCTCCGTCCGGTTCCTCCGGACCCACGAGCGCGTAGAGATCGCCGGTGTGGCCGTCGTGGCGGCGGTCGAACCTCAGACTGGCCCAGGTGCCGGGCTCCAGCTCCTGTGCTCTGTCCTTCTCGAACCGACGATGTCGGGGCACGTCGTCCTCTCCCTCGGATTCGTCGGGCTTCTTGGCGAAGGTGCCGTTCTTGACGAGCGCGTAGGCCTTCTCCCCGGGGCACGAGGTGGAGATGAAGTCGCGGTGGCCGAGCACTGCGCCGGAGATGGAGGTGTCGGGTTCCATGAGCCACTGGCGCAGCTGGCGGACGGCGTTGATCTGCTCGGGCGTGATGGGGTCCTTGGGGCCGGTGGCCAGGGTCACCGAGTAGTGGGAGGTGTTGCCCCCGGGCTGGGCGGCCTGGGCGCGATACAGGCCGCGGCCCTCCAGGACGTGGCCGTGGGCACACGCCATGAACGAGTTGCCGGTGAAGTACACCGTGCCCTCGCGCCTGGCCAACCACGTGGAGTTCGGGGTGCGCACGCACCAGACCGGACCGTCATGGGCTTCACGCGTGATGGTGACCGCCGCCCCGCCGGCCGCCGCGTCCCCGGGGGCGACGCGGTCCTCGCCGTGCAGCTCCACCTGCCACGGGGGAGAGGGGACCGAGGGCGTCGGAGTCCGGCGTCGCAGGGAGGTGGCGTATCCGGCCAGGGTGGCGGCGAACTGGAACGCCTCGGCGGACGCCCGGTCCTTCCGGTCGAGGACCCGGGAGGCGTTCGCGCGGTCGCCGCGGCCGTCCCCCTGGAGGGACGCCCCGATGAACAGGTCGAGCTGCTCCTGGGGCAGCGCCCGCAGGAACGCGTGTGTGGGCACCCGCCCCGGTGCGTGTTCGAGCAGGACCCGCTCGGCGTCGGAGGACAGGGGGGACCCGGCCGGCCGGGGGCCGGCCGGGCCCGTGTCGTCGGCGGGGTCTGCGCTCCGCGGTGCGGCGTGTCCTGCGGTCCAGAACCAGGCGACCCGTTCGACCAGGTGGTCGGACCACTTGCGCTCGGTGGGCAGGTGCGCGCACGGGGCCGACAGGGGAATCCGGTCCCCCCGGGTCAGCGTGTCGGTGGTCGCCCAGCGGCGTTCGCGAGCGTCGGGGTTCTTCTCCCCCCCGGTACCGCTCCGCCCGGAGACGCGCTCCACGGGCCAGCGGTGGCCGGGGGTGGTGAGTGACGAATGCCCGCACCCCTGCATCCGGATCAGTTCGCGCGGTGCGGCGGGGAAGACGAGGACGTCCTGGAGGGGCTGCCATTCCGACAGCCCCGTCGTGTGGTCGAGGGTGAGGACGACGTCCCCCGGGGCGATCCGGTGGAAGCTCCGCCAGCCGTCCTCCGTGAGGATCTCCGTGGCTTCGTCCACGCAGTAGCCGATGTCGGCCCAGCCCCGGGAGGGGCCGGTGTGGAACGAGCGGGTGTTGCGCCAGTAGGAGACGCACGACGAGTGCTTCTTGTCGGCGAGGCCCTGGTCGGCGCTGTCGTAGTGGATGACCAGTCCGGACCGGGGGTTGGCCTTGTCCGCCGGGGAGGACCCCCAGCCGAGGTCGGACCGGGACATGTATTTGCTCGGTCGAGGCATGGGCCCATTGTGACAAGCCGACACTCCGAAGGGTAGTGAAATGATGACATTGGGTGGAGATTCCGTGACCTGGAATTCCCGGTGTGGCGATGTCCACCCCGCACGTCACTCCTGCGACACGATGGGGCAGACCCCTTGCCTCTGGAGGTAGCCGGTGCTCTCAGCACACACCGTCAGCGTCGTCCGCGAAGCCGAGTACGCGCTCATGGCGAGCGTTCCCGACGGGGCGCTCATGCGCAGGGCCGCGGCGGGGCTCGCGGCCGAGTGCGTCCGCCTCCTGCCCCGTGTGTACGGGTCGAGGGTCGTCCTCCTGGTCGGCGGCGGCGACAACGGGGGGGACGCCCTGTACGCGGGGGCCCTCCTCGCCTCGCGGGGCGCGGCGGTGCGCGCCCTGCTCGCCGGTGGAAGCGCCCATGAGGGCGGCGTCGACGCACTGCGGTCCGCCGGCGGGCGGATCCGGACGTTCGCCGACGGCGGGACCGACGGTGCCGACATGTTCGACGCCGACCTGATCGTCGACGGACTCATCGGTATCGGCGGGCGCGGTGGGCTGCGCGAACCGCACGCCACCCTGGCGGTGCTCGCCTCGAACGCCCCCGTCCCGGTCGTCGCCGTCGACGTGCCCAGCGGAGTGGACGCGGACACGGGGGAGGTGGCCGGGGCCGCGGTCCGGGCCGACGCCACCGTCACGTTCGGCACCCACAAGCCCGGCCTGTTCGTCGATCCGGGGGCGGAACGGGCGGGCAGGGTACGCCTGGTGGACATCGGGTTGGGGTCGGAGCTTCCCGGTCCCGAGCTGGTCTGCCCACAGGCTGTGGACATCGCCTCGCTCCTGCCGGCCCCCGGCGCGGAGGCGGACAAGTACCGCAGGGGCGTCCTCGCGGTCCGCGCGGGCTCCGACCCCTACCGCGGCGCGGCGGTCCTGTGCGTCGGGGGTGCGCTGCGCACCGGGGTCGGCATGATCCGCTTCGGCGGCGGGAAGGGCGTCGCCGACCAGGTGATCGGCCGCTGGCCCGAGACCGTCGCCGACCTCCGCGACCCGCAGAGCAGCACCGACCTGTCACCGGGCCGGGTCGCGGCCGTCGTCATCGGCCCGGGACGCGGCACCCACCCCGCCAACGCCGACGAACTCCGGGCGGTCCTGGACAGCGACGTGCCCGTGCTGGTCGACGCCGACGGACTGACCCTCCTCGCCGGCAACGGCGGCGGCCCGCTCACGGGGCTGCTGCGCGGACGGACGGCACAAACGCTCCTGACCCCGCACGCGGGTGAGCTGTCGCGCCTTCTGGACGCGGACCGGGCCGACGTGGAGGCGCGCCGTCTGGAGCACGCGGCCCTGGCCGCCGACAGGTTCCGGTGCACCGTCCTGCTCAAGGGCTCCACCACCGTGGTCGCGCACCCGGGCGCCCCCGCGGTCGCCAACCCGACGGGGACGCCGCTGCTGGCCACGGCCGGGTCCGGCGACGTGCTGTCGGGGTCGGTCGGCGCACTCCTGGCGTCCGGCCTGCCCGCGCGCGAGGCCGCGATGTGCGGCGCCTACCTGCACGGACGCGCCGCCTCACTGGCCCGCGGCGGCGCACCGATCAGCGCGTCCGACCTGCTGGACGCCCTGCCGCTCGCCGTGGCCGAGGTCTCCCGGAACCGCCGCGGGTGACGGTCCCGTCCGGAACCGCGCCCCGGGTGGTCCGGCCGTGTCCCCCGGAGGAGGGAGCCACCTCACCCGCGCGCGGGAGGCGGCAACCTCCCCGGGAGGGCCAGACTCGCCGTCATGACGGACATCGCAGGACCGGCGCACGCGCCGGGGACGCCGGACCCCGCCCCGGGCGGAGCGCCTGAGGGGCCCGCGGCCTCCGGAGGACGGACACGCTGGCCGGCGTACGCGCTGGCGGTGGTCTTCCTCGGCTACGCCGCGGGGAAGGCCGTCTACGCGGCACAGGGCAGGCTCGGGTTCCCGAGCGGTCCCGCGGTCTCCGCGGGCGAGCACGAGCGCTACGCCGAGCAGATGATGGACGTGGCGCTGACGCAGTGGCTGGCGGTGGCGACCGGAGTGCTGTGCGCCGCGCTCGTCGTGGCGACGGTGACCTCCGCCGGACGCCGGGTACCGCGAGTGCTCATGCTGCCTGCGCTCGCCGTCATGCTGGTCGGCATCGGCGCCGGTGCGGTGACCCTGGTCGTGGACGGGTTCGTCGGCATCGGTGTGGGTTGGCAGTGGTACCACGGCGTCGTCGGAGCCGTCGTGCTCGGCCTGATGGCGGCGACGACCGGGTCCTACCTCAGGGAGTCCCGGCGTGGCGCGGTCTGAGCGGGGCCGGCCGCGGCGGGCCGTGCGCGAGCGCCTCGGCGGCGCGCGGTCCCTGGCGGTCGCCGCCTACGGGGCGGCCCTGTGCTCCGCGGCGTACGGCGCGATGAAGCTCACGCAGGCGCTGGGCGGCAACGCGCTCGCCGACAAGGACCCGCTGCCCCCGGAGCTGCGCGACCGGCTGCTCGCCCGTGACCCGCTGTTCGTGGCCAGCCACTGGGCACTGGCCGCGGCGGCGCTGGTCGGCGTCCTCCTGGCGCTGTCCGCCGTGCGCCCGTGGGGCGCCGCCCTGCCGCGGCGGCTGGTGCCCCTGGTCGCCGGGGTGCTCGGAGCGTTCATGGTCCTGCGGTCGGTCGGCTTCTCGGGCATCGGCTTCGTGGGGGACGGTTTGACACTCGCCGGTGTCAGGGAGCTGCCGGCCGAGCATGCCGGGCTGATCCGGGAACTGGCCCTCTGGGACCTGGTGCTGTGGTCGCCGTTCTTCCTGCTCTGGGGGGTGTGCTGGTCGTTCCTGGCGTGGCGGACCGGCCGTGCGGCGCGCTCACCCGCAAGTTCGCGCGGGGGCGGGGCGGGGCTTCGCCCGGGGTGACCGGGCGCGGTCAGCTGCCCCCGGGACGGGGCCCGGCGGCGTCGAGGCCGCGCTGCACGATGTCGGTGATGAAGTAGTCGCCCGGGTCGCGTTCGTCGCGCAGCCTGTGGACGAGGGACTCGTCCACCCACATGTACTCGGTGTGCTTGCCCGGCTCCAACCGGGGCGCCGACAGGTCTCCCTCGACCCGAACCAGGTAGTCGACCTCGTGCCTGGTGACGCCGTCGCCGGGGTCCCAGTCCAGCTCGTACAGCTCAGCCAGCACGCCGGAGAGCCTCCACCCGGTCTCCTCCTCGACCTCGCGGGCGAGCCCGTCGAGCATGGTCTCCCCCCGCTCGACGTGTCCGCCGACGATGTCCCAGCAGTGCGGGAACACCTTGCGGGTCGCGGAGCGCCGCTGGGCGAAGATCCGTCCGCGGTCGTCGACGATGACCGCGCCCGCCACGTGGGTCCTGCCGTCGGAGGTGTCGGGGAAGACGATCCCCGGGGCCACCGCCACGCCCGGACCGGCCCCCGGGGCCGGTCCGCCGGCGCCCGGGTCGTGCCCGTCGGCCGCGCTGCCGCTTCCACCGCTCATGCGTCTTCCTCCTCCTGGTCCGCCGCCGACCAGCCTACGTCGCGGCCGCGGCGGGGCAGGCGCAGGGTGAGGAGCCTGGCACGCGGGGCCAGCTCGCCCGCCAGGTCGAAGACCGCCTCGGTGCGGGTGCGGTCCTCGTCCAGCACGGAGAACAGGTTGACCCCCAGGTAGAACGTGATCGCCCCGTAGGCCACCTCCCGCGCCGGCAGCAGCCTGCCGAGGGCGGACCCGCCCAGCACCCGGTTCCACTCGTGCTCGATGAACGCGATCCACGGCTCGGAGCGGTCGCGGATCTCCGTGCGCAGCTCGGGCTTGGTGACGGCGGCCGCCACCAGCTCGGAGAACTCGGTGATGTAGCCGCGTTCGAGGTCGGTCCGGTAGATGCGGGTGGCCGCCTCCACGAGTTCCTCCAGGGTGCTCGCGCGCCCGGCGATCTCGCGGTACATGGCCATGCGCTCGGCGCTGGACCGGTCCAGCGCCGCCAGCAGCAGCTGGTCGACGCCCCCGAAGTGGTAGAAGACCAGCGCCGAGTTGACCTCGGCGCGTGTGGCGATGGCACGGGCGGAAGCCCCCGAGTACCCCTCCTCGCGCAGCACCGCGCAGGCCGCGTCGAGCAGCCGTTCCTTGGTCTCCTCGCTCGTGCGCCGTCCGCCGCCGCTCCTGGCCATGGCCCTCCTCGTGTTGCCTCCCTGTCGTCAGGGGTGAGTTCATCATACGGTTTAATCAAGTGATTAAACCGATTGATTTAACCGCTTGCTCAAGGGGTGCCCCCATGTCTCGAAGCAACGAACCGGAACCGTTCCCGGGCGACGTTCCCGCCAGGGCCCGCTGGACGCTCGCCGCACTCCTCCTCGCGGCCTTCGGCGGACTCCTCACCCTGCGGGTCCACCGCTGGGGCGGCCTCGACCAGACCGCGCTGTTCTACGTCGGCCTCCCCGCGGTCCTCGCACTGATCGTCGTGTTCACCGTGAGGGCGCGGAGCGTGACGGGCATCGCGATGGCCGTCACCACAGTCGGACTCGCCCTGGCCGCGGCCCTGCTCGGCGAGGGCACGGTGTGCCTGGTGATCGCCGCGCCCCTGCTGTACGGGATCGCCGGACTGGTGGCCTGGACGGCGAAGGCCTTCGGAGCCGGCGGCCGGGGCGGACGCCACGCCCTGCTGGGCGTCCCGGTCCTCTTCGCCCTCGCCCTGGAGGGCGTCGCCGGGACGACCCTCCTGCCCAGGGCCGACCAGGGCGAGGGGTCCGTGCTGATCGACGCGGAACCGGAGCAGGTCGCCGAGGCCCTGGCCGCCCCGCCCGAGTACGCGGCCCCCGACGCCCTCTTCCTGCGCGCCGTCCCCTTCCCGCACCCCGTCCGGGCGACGGGGGAGGGGCTGGAGACCGGGGACGTCCGTACCGTCGACTTCACACCGAGACGCGTCCTGCAGATCGGCTCCGAGCCCACCCCGCGCGACCTGGAACTGGAGGTCGTGGAGAGCTGGACCGACGGGGACGGCGGCCGCGTGGTCTTCGACGTGGTCCGCGACACCACGTTCGCGAACTGGATGGACATGCGACGGGCGCAGGCCGTGTGGTCGAGGGAGGGCGACAGAACCCGGCTGACCTGGACCATCGACTACGAGCGCACCTATGAGCCGTCCTGGTACTTCGGGCCGGTCCAGTCGTACACGACCGACCTGGCCGCCGACTACCTCGCGACCACCTTCCGGGACACGGTCACGGGGGACGGGGCATGACGGCCCCGGAGGTTCCGGCGGCGCTGGTGCGCGGCGTCGGCCTGTTCGTCCCGCTGCTGCTCCTGGCCGCGCTGTGCGCGTGGCGCGCACCCCGGCCGCGCGAGGTCGCCTCCATGGTCGTGGCCGGGGCGTGGGCCCTGCTCACGCTCATCCCGCTCAACCTGTACGCGACGCACGCGGGCTGGTGGACCTTCCACGCCGAGGGCGCCGTGTGGCGCGGCATGCCCGTCGACCTGCTGCTCGCCTGGGCGGTCCTGTGGGGGTCCCTCCCCGCGCTGATGCTCCGCCTCCTCCCGGTCCCCCTGCTCACCGGCCTGCTCGTGTGGGTCGACGTGATCGTCATGCCGCTGGCCGAACCCGTGGTGGTCCTCGGGCCGCTCTGGCTGCTCGGCGAGTTCGTCGGCTCGGCGCTGTGCCTGATCCCCGCGCTCATGCTGGCCCACTGGACCCGGCGCGGCCAGCTGGTCGGTGCCCGCATGTGGGCGCAGGCCGTCCTGGCCTTCGGGCTCATGGTCGGACTGCCGCTGTTCGCACTGGACGCCGCCCCCGGCCCGGGGGACGCCCTCGTCACGGCGCAGGTCCTCGCCGCGGTGTGCCTGCCCGGCCTGGCGGCGGCCCGCGAGTTCGCGCGGGTCGGCGGCGGTACCCCGCTGCCCTACGACCCACCGTCCGCACTGGTCACCAGCGGCCCCTACGCCTACGTCCGCAACCCCATGCAGACCAGCGTCACCGCCGTCTACCTGGTCCTCGTACCGGTGACGGGGGACCTTCGGCTGCTGGTCGGCGCCCTGGTCGCGTTCGGGTACGGCGCGGGTTTCGCGGCCTGGCACGAGGGCGGTCAGCTGCACCGGGCCTTCGGCAGGGACTGGGAGGCCTACCGCGCGGGCGTGCGCCCCTGGCTGCCCCGGTGGCGGCCCTGGCCGGGCCGCACACCGGGAACCCTCTACGTGGCCGCCGACTGCGCCATGTGCCGCGGCGTCGGGGGCTGGATCTCCTCCCGCGCGCCCGTGGCCCTGGAACTCCGGCCGGCGGCGGAGCACCCCGAGGTCCTGTACCGCCTCACCTACGAGACACCCGGCGGGCTCCGCTGGAGCGGGGTGGCGGCGCTGGCGAGGGCTCTGGACCACCTCCACCTCGGGTGGGCCCTCGCCGGCTGGGCCCTCGACCTCCCCGTCCTGCGCCAGGTCGGGCAGGTGTGCGCCGACGCCTTCGGGGCCGGACCCCGGGCGTCGCGCGACGCCCACGGCGCCACGGGGGTCCGGAGGACCGCGGCCGTCCGGACCGGTGCGACGCGGTGACAGCGGGGACAGGGTCCCCGGAGGCGTGCCGGCCGGAGCCGCGGTGGACCACGCGGTCCGGCCGGGAGGGCGGGGCGGCGTTCGCGCCCCGGGGCGGGCACACCGCATGACAGCACGGCCACAATGCCCCACAGCGCCTCTTCCTCCGACACCCCTCCCCGTTATGCTCGGTCGGGTCGTTCCGTCCGGAAAGGGGCGGGACCGGCCCCCGCATCCGCCCCCGCACGGTACGAGGACGTCGATGGAAGAACAGGCCATGCTCGCGCGGGACCTCGTCCTGCGCGTCTGCGCCGGAGCGACGGAGCTCGACCCCCAGTGGATCAGGGCCGACGGCAAGGTCACCACGCCCTTCCTCGTGCCCCGGGACCGCAACCTCATCCGAGCGATCGTCGCGGCGGGACGCGCCATGGGGGTCGACCGGCTCCTGGTGTGCCGGACCCGGCCCGAGTACTCCTACGACCCCGTCACCGAGGTCCCCCTCGACACCGACACCCTGATCGACCTCATCCGGGGCTGGGGACCCGAGCCCACCGACTTCCTCGTCTGCGTGGAGGACTTCTCCGCCGCCGTCCTCGTCACCGCCGACGAGCTCACCGTCGCCGCAGGGCCCGCCGACTTCGTCCGCGAACTCGTCGGAGCCGACATCCCCCAGGCGCGGGTCCACTTCGGCAACAGGGCCCGTGTCGAGGGCGGCCCCGTCCTCACCCGGGCCGCCCTGCTCTACAACTGCGCCGACATCGGTGCCCGGCACGCCCGCAACCCGCGCGGACCCGGGCCCGACCTGCCCGAACGCCTCACGCGCCGGGGCGACCGCGCCCGTGAGCGCTCCCCGCGCGCCGTCAGCGCGCTGCGCGCCCTCCGCGGCGCCTGGGGGTGGCTGATGGTCGTGGCCCTGCTGGTCTCGCCACTGTTCGTCCCCAGCCTCGGCACCGCCCTCCCCGCCCTGGCCACGGCCTTCGTCCTGCTGTTCCAGCTGGCCTGGCCCGCCCGCTCGCGTACCGTCTCCTTCGCGACCCTGCTGCGGGTGGCCGCGCTCGGCGCAGTCCTGCTGTGGCCCCTCGCCCTCGCCGAGTCCGCCGTCGTCCGTCTCCTGGGGGTCGACCCCTACGGAGTCGTCGGCTACACCTACGTCGCGGTGGCGGTGGAGGAACTCGGCAAGCTCGCGCCGCTCCTCCTGCTCGGGCTGGTGGCCCGACGGCGCCTGCGCCGCCTGGCAGCCGTCGACTTCCTGCTGCTGGCCGCCGCGTCCGGCGCCGGTTTCCAGCTCGCGGAGCACCTGCTCACCGGGGTCTCCACCGGCGGCGGCCGGCCCGGCGCCGGTGGGTTCCTCCTGCCGGGCGGAAGCACCGTCACCGACGGGGCGGGCACCGTCCTGGCGGTCTTCTCCGGCCACGCCGTCACCACCGGCCTCGTCGGGGCGGCCGTCGGGCTCGCCGTCGTCGGCCGCCGCTACGGGGCGTGGCTGTGGCTGCTGCCCCCGATCGCTTTCACCACCGCGTTCCTGGAGCACCTCAACCTGAACGCCGTGCTCGCCAACGCGGCCCTGCACCCGGCGTCCGGGTTCGTGCACGGCCTGCTCGGCGGCGGCGTCCTCACCCCGTGGCTGCTGGTCGTGCTCCTGCTGTGCGCCGTGGCCATGGACTACCGGACGATCGGCACCGCGGCCGAGTCCACCCCGCCACTCCCCGGCCGGCCACCGCTGCCCGGGCTGCGCCGCCGGGCACGCGGCAGGTCCGTGGCGATGAGGGTGCGGATCCCCGCGGACATCGCCCCGCTGTTCCGGAGGCTGGCGCTGTCCTGGGTGGACCTGCCGGTCACGTTCGCCACGACGCTGTCCACGATCGTCCACGAGTTCGCGGTGTCGGCGATCGCCGCCCGGCGCGGCCCCGGCGCCCTCTGCGACACCTGGCGGTTCCTCCGCCTGCGCAGGGCGAACGCGATGGCCGAGGCCCGGTCGGCCGGTCGCCCCTGGCGAAGCCACCCCTCCCAGGAGGAGCTCACCCGGCAGGCGCGCTCCCTGGCCCGGCGGCTGGGCCTCGCCGCCACCGGCGGTGTCACCGCGGGGACCGCGTCGCTGGCCGCCGTCACCGCGTACGCCGTCGCCGCCCCGGCGTCCGGGTGGAGCGGGGCCGGCGCTCCGGGCGCGCCCGCCTACGCGTTCGTGGCACTGGACCGGATCCAGCTCTGGCTGGGCAGCCTGACGGGAGCCGAGACCGCGTGGGCCGTGATCGTCCTGGTCGCGGTCCTCTCCCTGCTCGTGTCCGGCAACGGGGTCCCGCACGCGCACCCGCGCATGCGCGAGTTCCTGCGTGCCCCCACCGCGAACACGGGGGCGATCCTGGGCATGCTCGCCCCCGGCCAGGTCGGCTACGCGCTCCTCGGGGTGGCCGGACTGCTCCTGCCCCGGCGGGTGGACCGCCTCCTGGTCCGCTGACCCGGTCGGCACCCGTGGTCCTCCCCGCGCCGACGGAGGGAACGGGTCACGTCCCCGTCGGATCCCGCGGCCGGTCCGGCGGGCGCCCCTTCCGGCCGGGCGCGGCCCGGCCAAGAACCTGTCAGGAGGGCAGTCGGCGGGCGCTCCCGGCCCCGGCGAGGGGAGGGGCTCCCGCGCGGTCACCACCACGGTCGTCGGTGTCCGCGCGCTCAGGGCGCGCTGATCCCGTTCGGGGGTTCGAACGCGCGCACCGGAGGCACCCGGTCCGTGAACCGCTCCACCCTCACCCGCACCGTCTGCCCGGTGCACCCCTGGCTCAGCGAGGACGTTCCCACGTCCTCCGTCAGCGCGTTCGGGTTCCCGTGCGCGCACGTCACGCCCGGCGCGGACGGGTCGTACCAGGCGCCCGTGGACAGCTGCACCACACCCGGCCGCAGCGCGTCGCTCACCACGACGCCCGCCAGGCACGAACCCCGGCTGCTCGACACCCGCGCCACGTCGCCGTCGGCCACGCCGCAGGCCCGTGCGTCCTCCGGTCCGATCCGCAGGGGCGAGCGCCCCCCGACCTTCTGCGACATGCTGTGCGCGCCCATGTCCTGCTGGCTGTGCAGCCGCCCGCTCGGCTGGTTCGCGAGCAGCACCAGCGGGAACCCGCCGTGCTCCTCGCCCACCGCCGGGCCCGGCAGCCACACAGGGTGCCCCGGGCAGTCCTCGTACCCGAACGACGCGATCGTCTCCGAGAACAGCTCGATCCGTCCGCTCGGCGTCCGCAGCGGACTCCCGTCCGGGTCGGCCCGGAACTCGCCCAGGAGCGCCTCGTCCTCCACCCGGCCGGGCATCTCCACCCGGCCGCGCTCCCAGAACTCCTCGAACCCCGGTACCCCGACGCCGTGCCGCGCCACCAGCGACCGCCACCGCTCGTAGACCGTCCGCATCCACCCGGCGCTGGTCCGGCCCTCCGTGAACTCCTCGCGCACCCCCAGCCGCTCGGCCAGGTCGGCGTACGTGTCGTACTCGTCGCGCGCCTGTCCGTGGGGGGACACCGCCCGGGGCATGGCCCGCACACTCAGGTCGCCCTGGCTGGCGGTCAGGTCGTCGCGCTCCAGCACCGTGGTCGAGGGGATGACGATGTCGGCGTGCCTCGCCGTCGCCGTCCAGTGCGTCTCGTGCACCACCACCGTCTCCGGCCTGCCGAACGCCCTGGTCAGCCGTTCCAGGTCCTGGTGGTGGTGGAACGGGTTGCCGCCCGCCCAGTACACCAGCCGCACGTCCGGGTACAGCCGTTCCTCGCCGTCGAAGTCGTAGCGCCCGCCCGGGTCCAGCAGCATGTCGGCGATCCGGGCCACCGGGATCGACGAGTCCACCGGGTTGGCGCCCTGCGGCATCCTCGGCAGGCCCAGCGGGGTCGAACCGCCGCCGTAGTTGCCCATCGACCCGTACCCCGAGGCGAAACCACCGCCCGGCAGCCCCACCTGGCCCAGGCAGCAGGCCAGCGCCAGCCCCGCCCACAGGGGCTGCTCGCCGTACCGGGCGCGCTGCACCGACCAGCCCACGTTGACGAGGGTGCGCGTCTGCGCCATGCGCCGGGCGAGAGCCCGCAGCTCACCGGCCGGGACCCCGCTGATCCGCTCCGCCCACTCGGGCGAGCGCTCCACGCCCGGACGGCCGCCGCGTTCGTCGCGTTCCCCCAGCACGTAGGAGCGCAGCACGTCCGCGCCCACCGTGTACCGGTCCAGGAAGCCGGTGTCGGCCAGACCCTCCGTGAACAGGACGTGCATCAGGGCGAGCATCACCGCCGTGTCGGTGCCCGGCGGGATGGGCACCCATTCGGCCTTGACGTCCTCGGGTGTGTCGTCGAACAGCGGCGACACCGACACGAACTCCACCCCGGACTCCGACGCGGTACGCATCGCGGGACCGGCGGTCTGGGCGGCCCGGCCCCCCGACGCCGTCCACGTGTTGGACACCCGCAGCCCGCCGAAGGTCACCAGCAGACCGGTGTGCTCGCGGATCTGCGTCCACGCGGGCGCCCGGTGCAGCAGCCGGTTCGCGGCGGGGGTGCCGATGAGCCTGGGGAACAGCACCTCGACGGCACCGTGGCTGTAGGTCGCGCGCGACCTGGTGTACCCGCCGACCGTGTTGAGGAACCGGTGCAGCTGGCTCTGCGCGTGATGGACGCGACCGGCGCTGCCCCACCCGTACGACCCGCCGTAGATCGCCGCGTTGCCGTGCTCGGTGCGCACCCGGTCGAGTTCCCCCGCCAGCAGGTCCAGGACGGTGGACCACTCCACCTCGACGTAGTCGTCGTCCGGGTCGCCCCTGCGCGGGTCCGGACCCGCGCCCCGCTCCAGCCACCGGCGGCGCACCGCGGGGCGGGCCACCCGCGACGCGTGGTGCTGGGCGGCCGGGGTGTTCGCCATCACCGGGGAGGGGGCCGGGTCGTCGGGGTCCGGGCGCACTCCGACGACCCGGTCGTCCCTGACGACCACCTGGTAACTGCCCCAGTGGGCGCTCGTCGGACGCAGCGTGTCGGACATGCTCACTCTCCCTCGGTCACTCCGGCCCGGCCTGGGGCCCGCGCCTCACTCTATGCAGGCACAGGTGGGAGGATGGGCCCCGCGACCGGTCGGGACGACGCCGAGGGCGGCGAGGCGCCGGGCGCGCGGACAGACACAGGCGAGCGGAACAGGGACGGCGATGGGTGAACTCAGGTCGCGGCGGTCGGTACTCGCGGTTCCGGGGTCCAACCCCCGGTTCGTGGACAAGGCGAGGGGCCTCGACACCGACGCCTTCTTCCTGGACCTGGAGGACGCGGTCGCCCCCGCGGAGAAGGAGGCCGCCCGCGCCACGGTCGTCCGTGCCCTCACCGACGGCGGCTGGGACGGGAGGGTCCGGTCGGTCCGCGTCAACGACGTCACCACGGCGTGGGCCTACCGCGACGTCATCGGCGTCGTCGAGGGCGCCGGCGCGGACCTCGACTCGCTCGTGCTCCCCAAGGTCACCGCGGCCCGCGACGTCGAGTGGCTCGACACCCTGCTCACCCAGATCGAGCGCGCCGTCGGCCTGCCGGTCGGCCGCATCGGGATCGAGGCGCAGATCGAGGACGCGCGCGGGCTCGTGAACGTCGACGCGATCGCCGCCGCCTCCCCCCGCCTGGAGGCCCTCGTGTACGGCCCCGCCGACTTCATGGCCTCCCTCACCATGAAGAGCCTGGTCGTCGGCGAGCAGCCGCCCGGCTACGACACCGGTGACGCGTACCACTACGTGCTCATGCGCATCCTCACGGCCGCGCGCGCCAACGGCATCCAGGCCGTCGACGGCCCCTACCTCCAGATCCGCGACGTCGACGCCTTCCGCCGCTCGGCCGGGCGCACCGCCGCCCTCGGTTTCGACGGCAAGTGGGTCCTGCACCCGCTCCAGGTGGAGGCCGCCAACGAGGCGTTCGCCCCCTCCCAGGAGGACTACGACCACGCCGAGCTGATCCTGGACGCCTACGCCCACGCCACCACCGTGGACCGGCGCGGCGCCGTCATGCTCGGCGAGGAGATGCTCGACGAGGCCTCCAGGAAGATGGCGCTCGTGGTCGCGGGCAAGGGCCGGGCGGCGGGGCTCGAAAGGACCCGCTCGTTCGTCCCCGGCGCCTGACGGGCGGGGTCTGACACGCAGCCCACCCGCCTCTTACCGCCCTCTCACCCGGATAGGGAACCATGGGCGCCATGGAAGCCACCGCCACGGTCCTGGTCGCCGACGACGACCGCGCGATCAGGGACTCACTGGAACGCGCGCTCCAACTGGAGGGCTACAGCGTCCGGACGGTCGCGGACGGGGTCCAGGCCCTCGCCGCCGTGCACGCCGACCCCGTCGACCTGCTCGTCCTCGACGTGATGATGCCCGGTGTGGACGGGCTGGGGGTCGCCAGGGTGCTGCGGGCCGAACGCGACCGCACGCCCATCCTCATGCTCACCGCCCGCGTGGAGACACCCGACAGGGTGGCCGGGCTGGACGCGGGCGCCGACGACTACCTCGCCAAGCCCTTCGAGCTGGACGAACTCCTCGCCCGGCTGCGGGCCCTGCTGCGCAGGGCCGCGCCCGTGGCCGAGGACGCCGACGACGAGGGTCCGCTGCGGGCGGGTGAGCTGCGCCTGGACCCGCGCGCCCGCCGGGTCTGGCGCGGCGACCGCGAGATCGAGCTGTCCAAGACCGAGTTCGACCTCCTCGAACTCCTCATCCGCAACACGGGGATCGTCCTGGACCACGCCACCATCTACGACCGCATCTGGGGCTACGACTTCGGCCCGGAGTCCAAGAACCTCGCCGTCTACATCAGCTACCTCCGCCGCAAGCTGGAGGACGGCGGGCCGCCGCTCATCCAGACCGTGCGCGGAGTCGGGTACACGCTCCGCCCGCAGGGGTGACCGGCGTGCGACCGCCCGCCCACGGCGGCCGCGGGGAGGCCGGGAACACCGGACCTCCCGCCGGCCCCGCCGTGCCCGGCCCCGGAGGCCCGGGCGCCCACACGGCCCTCCCGTGGCGGCACGGGGTGCTGCTCAACCCGCGCGGCTGGCGGCTGGGAACGCGCTTCGCGGCGCTCTTCGCCCTGGTCGCCACCGTGATCATCGCCCTGGTCGGCACCCTCGCCTACACCACCGCCGCCGCGCTCATCCGCGCCGACGTCGAGAACGGGTTCGAGCGCACCGTCACCGACCTGTCCGAGAAGCTCGTCGAGGTCCACGCCCAGGAGGGCGGCGAGCCCACCGGCCCGATCCCGTTCCTGTCCAGTGACAACCTCCAGGTGCAGCTCCTCGGCCCCGACGGCCGCCGGACCGTCAGCGTCGAGGACCCCGCCGAGGTCGTCTTCTTCGCCCCGTCCGAGACGGACATGGAGCTGGCCGCGACCGCGAAGCCCGGTGTCGTCGAGATGCGCGAGCAGATCGTCGAGGGGCAGGCCTACCGGTTGGCCACGGTCTCCGTCGGCGACGGGGGAGGGGCCCTGCAACTCCTCCAGCGGCTGTCGCCCACCGAGCTGATGCTCGACCAGCTCGCCACCCAGATCCTGTGGGTGGGCCTGCTCGTCGCCCTCTGCGCCGCCGCGGTGGGGTGGCTGGTCGGCCACCGCACGACCGGGCGCCTGGTCCGCCTCACCGACGCCGCCGAGTACGTCAGCTCCACGGGGCGCCTCGACCCCGTCGACTCCGGCGGTGACGGGCACGATGAGTCCGGCCATGACGAGGTCGACCGCCTCAGCAGCGCCTTCAACGCGATGCTCGCCCGCCTGGCCAGGTCCAAGGAGGACCAGCGCCGCCTCGTCCAGGACGCCGCGCACGAACTCCGCACCCCGCTCACCAGCCTCTACACCAACGTCCAGGTGCTGGGCCGGGTGGACCGGCTCAGCCCCGAGGCGAGGGAGAGCCTCATCGACGACCTGCGCGGCGAGACCCGTGAGCTCACGGCGCTCGTCAACGAGCTGGTCGGACTGGCCACCGGGGACCACGAGGACGAGGCGATGCGCGCCGTCCTCCTGCGGGAGGTCGTCGAGAGGGTCGCCGAGCGCACCCGTAGGCGCACCGGTCGCGAGATCGTCGTGGACGCCGACGACAGCGTCGTGTGGGGGCGCCCCGGCTCGCTGGAGCGGGCCGTCGCCAACCCGGTCGAGAACTCCGCCAAGTTCGACCCCGACGGCACGGCGCCGATCGAGGTCCGCGTCCGCGCGGGCGCCGTCGAGGTCCTGGACCGCGGCCCCGGCATCGACCCGGACGAGCTGGACCACGTCTTCGAGCGCTTCTACCGCGCCACCGTCGCCCGCGGTCTGCCGGGCTCCGGCCTCGGACTGGCCATGGTGAAGGAGATCGCGCAGGCCCACGGCGGGCGGGTGTTCGCCCGTAACAGGGAGGGCGGCGGGACCGTCATCGGCTTCCAGCTGTCGGAGCACACACCGGCGGGGGAGGCCGCGGCAGCGGAGTGAGCGCGCGGGTCGGCCGGTCTCGGGGGTGCCCGACCCACGGGGCCCGGGCAGCCCCACCGCGACCCGCCCCCGGGCCGCCCCTGCCGGGGCCGCCACGCGCGGATCCGCGTCCCGGTCAGCCGCGGGCGGCTCCGCCGAAACGGGGGGCGGGTGCCGTGGAGGCCAGGGGCGCCGGGGTGACCACGCCTCCCGCGGCCTCCAGGTAGATCCGCTCGAACCGCGCCAAGGAGTCCTCCCACCGGTGCCGCGAGGCCATGGCCCGGCTGTGCGCGCCCATCCGCAGGCGCTCGCCCTCGTCCTCCACCACGTCCTCGATCCGTGCGGCCAGCTCCTCCGGGCTGCCGGGCCGGTACAGGTACCCGTTGCGGCCCTCCTCCACCAGGTGCGGCAGCGCCATCGCGTCCGCCGCCACCACGGGCAGCCCGCTCGCCATGGCCTCCAGGGTCGCGATGCTCTGGAGTTCGGCGACGCCCGCGATGGCGAACACGTCCGCGCACCGGTACACGTCCGGCAGGCCTGTGTGCGGTACGAACCCGAGGAACAGCACCCGGTCCGCCACGCCCTCGGACACCGCGAGGTCCTCCAGGCGCCGCCGGTACGCACCGCGACCGACCAGCACGAGTTGGACACCGGACGTCCGAGCCGTCGCGCGCACCAGCTCCTCGGCGCGCTTCTCCTCGTCCAGCCGCCCCACGAACAGCACCGTCGTCCGGTCCGGGACGCCCAGCCGCGCGCGCAGCCGCCGCCTGGCCGCCGTGCCGCCCTCCAGGGGGCTGAACCGGGCCAGGTCGATTCCGCACGAGACCGGCTCGACCAGCTTGGTGAACCCCTGGTCCCGCAGGAGTCCGGCCGCCGCAGGGGTCGGTGTCGTCACGTGCTCGGTCCGGGACAGCACCGCCCCCAGGTCCCACCAGGCGACCCGTGCGGCGTACGGGCGCAGAGGCCCGGGCACGCGCACGTAGTCGAAGAGGTTCTCCGGCATGAAGTGGTTGGTCGCGACCACGGGGATCCCGTGGGCGCGGGCGGCCGACGCCAGCATCCGGCCGACGAGGAAGTGGTTCTGGATGTGCACGACGTCCGGCCGCAGCCGCTCCAGCAGCTGGTCGAGGTGCCCGCGGACCCCCAGCGGGACCGCGAGTCGCACGCTCTCGTGGACCAGGGAGGACATCGAGCGGAGGTGGTGTTCCACCACCCCGCCGCGCTCCACGGTGCGGGGCGCGCCCTCCGGGGAGGGGCACACCACGTGCACCCGTGCTCCGCGCCCGGCCAGCCCGTGGGCGAGGTGCGCGGTGAAGTAGGCGGCGCCGTTCACGTCCGGGGGGTAGGTGTCGGTGCCGATCAGTATTCGGGGGCGGTGCCCCGGGCCGCCGGCCGGAGGGGGAGGGCCCGCCGGCGTGGGGGAGGCGGAAGCGAAGGACGTGGACATGGGCCGGGTCTCCTGGCTGTCGGGTCGCCGCGTACGCACGAGTGTGACCCACCCGCGTTGACCGCCGCCGACCTTCCGGTGACCGGGGAGCGACTGCTCAGGTAGCACACGGCGCAGAGAAGAATACCCTGCGTGTTCAATCCTTTACCCAGGCACACCGTGATGTGGCCGATCGGTGATCTCGGGGGGAGGGAGGGGTGCGGACGCCCTCCGCGTCCCTCCGGGCGGCGACGGTGACGTGCGGGCCGGGTCGCCGCCCGCCGGTCTGGCGGCGCGTGTCCGCAGCGGGCGGGCCCGCGACACGGGAACGGGGCGGTCCCGGGCCGAAAGCCCTGGGACCGCCCCGCGGAGAGGGACCGAGACCGCGCTCGCTCAGTTCCCCCCGTCCTGCTCCGCCTCGTTCTCGACGGACTCCGAGCTCTGCTCGCCGAGCGTGACGGCGACGTCCTCCGGCGAGCCGTTGCCCCCGGACACCACACCGAAGGTGACCTCGTCGCCCGGCCGGCGGGAGCGGATCTCCGCGATCAGCTGGTCCGGCGTCGTGACGGTCTCGCCGTCCACGGACACCACCACGTCACCCGCCCGCAGCCCGGCCTCCTCCGCGGCGCCGCCGTCGGTCACCTCCACGATCTCGGCCCCGCCGCTACGGCTGTTGGTGATGGTCGCCTCGATGGCCGGGTAGCTCGCGCTACCGCTCTCGACCAGCTGCTCGGCGATGGGCCGGGCCTGGTTGATGGGGATCGCGAAGCCCAGCCCCACCGAACCGCTCTCCTGGGAAACCCCCGCGATCGCGGTGTTGACGCCGATCACCTCACTGGCCATGTTGACCAACGGGCCGCCCGAGTTGCCGGGGTTGATCGCCGCGTCCGTCTGGATCGCGTTGATCACCGTCGAGGTCTGGCCGTTGCCGCTCTCGGTCGCCCCCGTGTTCACCGGCCGGTTCAGGGCGCTGACCACACCCGTCGTGACCGTGCCGGACAGGCCCAGCGGGGAGCCGATCGCGACCACGTCCGCGCCCACGCCGATCTGTTCGGAGTCGCCGAGCGTGGCCGGTTCGAGGTCGTTGCGCCCCTCCACCTGGATGACCGCGATGTCGGAGACCGTGTCGGCGCCCAGCACCTCGGCGGGCGCGGAGGTCCCGTCGTTGAACAGCACCTCCAGAGCTCCGCCCTCGGACGCCGCCACCACGTGCGCGTTCGTGAGGATCTGGCCGTCCGAGGAGATGACCACGCCGCTGCCGCCGCCGTTGGCGGTCTGGATCGACACCACGCTGGGCAGGACGCTCTCGGCGACCTCGCCGACCGCGCCCTCGGTGGCCGTGCCGCCCTGTTCGCCGGTCAGCGAGCTGACCGGGGAGCCCAGGCCGTTCGGGAACAGATAGGCGGTGCCCAGGGCCGTCGCCGGACCGACGACCAGGCTCGTGACCAGTGCGGTCGCGGCGGCGATCGCCACCACCCGGCCGCCCCGTCTCTTCCCCCCGGGGGGCACCGCTCCGGGAACCGCGGCACCGTACGGGGGCTGGCCGTGGCCGCCTCCGACGTAGGCCCCGCCGTCACCGTAGGGCGGCCGTCCGGGGCCGCCGGGGCCGCCCGGGGCCGCGGGGCCTCCCGGGCCGTTCGGGCCGAGGGGCCCCTGCGGGCCGCCGTACGGCTGGCCGTGGCCGCCCTGGTGGGCGGCGAACTGGTCGGTCGGACCGCCCGCGGGGCCGCCGGGGCCGCCGGGGCCGCCGACGTTCGGCGGGAACGTGTACGACGCGCGATCCGCCTCGTTGGGCCCCGTGGCCCACCTCGGCGGGTGCTCGGGCGGGGAGAAGCGCGGACCAGTTCCGGCCACGTGCGTCCCCGCGTGCTGTACCGGAGGGCCGGGGTGCACCGGAGCCGGGTGCGTCCCGTACTGCGCGGGCCGCTGCTCCGCGGTGGTCGGCCGACCGGTGTGGCCCCCTGCCTGCCCGTCGTGCCGACCGGCGTCCTCGGACCCGGACCGCGCTCCCCGTAGTGCGCGCGGGGAGGCCGGGGCCTGCGGGCATACGCTAGAGGCCGTTTCCGGGACACCGTAGGAGAGGAACCTCGT
>NZ_JBHXQY010000015.1:0-15610 GCF_042716955.1 Nocardiopsis sp. NPDC058631
TTTTTTTTTTTTTTTTTTTGTTTTTTGTGTTTGTTTTTTTGTTTTTTTTTTTTTTTGTGTTTTTTTTTTTTTTGTTGGTTTTTTTTTTTTTTTTTTATGTGACTGGGGGGGGGTTTCTCAGGCGGGCTATAGCCTCGTCGCCGCCTCCCCCTGCGCCTTCGCGGGGGTCGCCGACAGCGAGCGCGCCGGGATCGCCATCATCCACCAGGAACTGGCGCTCGTCCCGCAGCTGTCGATCGGCGAGAACATCTTCCTCGGGCACGAGAGGGCCCGCCGCGGGATCGTCGACTGGGGGGCCACCCACGCGGAGGCGCGCGCGCTCCTGCGGCGCGTCGGCCTGGACGAGGCACCCACCACGCCGGTGTCGGCCCTCAGCGTCGGCGCGCAGCAGCTCGTGGAGATCGCCAAGGCGCTCGCCAAGGAGGTACGGCTGCTCATCCTGGACGAACCCACCTCCGCCCTGACCGAGGTGGAGAGCGACCGGCTCCTGGACCTGCTCCTCGGACTCCGGGACGAGGGGGTGACCTGCATCCTCATCTCGCACAAGCTCGGCGAGGTCGTCCGGGTCAGCGACGAGATCACCATCCTGCGGGACGGCCGCGCCGTCGAGACCCTGGCCGTGGAGCGGCACGACGACGGAACACCCTCCGTCGACGAGGACCGCATCATCCGGGGGATGGTCGGACGCGACCTGGACCAGCGCTACCCGGAGCGGTTCGGTGAGATCGGCGAGACGCGCTTCGAGGTCCGCGACTGGACGGTGGCGCACCCGACCCAGCCCGGGCGGCTCATGGTCGACGGTGTCGACCTCACCGTGCGGCGCGGGGAGGTCGTCGGCCTGGCCGGGCTCATGGGAGCGGGACGCACCGAGTTCGCCATGAACCTGTTCGGCCGCTCCTACGGGCGCCGGGTGCGGGGGAGCCTGTTCAAGGACGGAGAGGAGCTGAACACCGGTACCGTCGCGGACGTGATCCGCGGCGGTGTCGCCTACGTCCCCGAGGACCGCAAGACCCTCGGCCTCATCCTGGACGACGACATCCGCCACAACACCACCATGGCGGCCCTGGACCGCGTGGCCACCCGCGGGGTCCTCGACCCCGGGCTGGAGGCGGTGGAGGCCGCGCGCATGAGCGACCGGATGCGCGTCCGCAGCCACGGCACCACCCAGACCGTGCGCACCCTCAGCGGCGGCAACCAGCAGAAGGTCGTGCTCGGCAAGTGGCTGTTCACACGCCCCGAGCTGCTCATCCTCGACGAGCCCACCCGGGGCATCGACGTCGGGGCCAAGTACGAGATCTACCTGATCGTGCGCAGGCTCGCCGCCGAGGGAGCGTGCGTGCTGTTCATCTCCTCCGAGCTCCCCGAGCTCCTCGGCATGTGCGACCGGATCCTCACCCTGTGCGAGGGCCGGATCACGGGCGAGGTGCCGCGTGAGGAGGCCGACCAGGAGACCCTCATGAGACTCATGACACGGACCGGCGAACAGGACCGGGCCGATACGAGGAGACCACGATGATCGTCCGCCTGTTGACACTCGTCGCGTCCCTGGCGCGCGCGAACGCGCGGCAGTACGGCATGGCCATCGCCCTGGTGGCGATCATCGTGCTGTTCCAGATCCTCACCGGGGGACTGCTGCTGACGCCGCTCAACGTCACCAACCTGATCATGCAGAACTCCTACATCCTGATCCTCGCGATCGGGATGATGCTGGTGATCGTCACCGGGCACATCGACCTCTCGGTCGGCTCGGTGGTGGCGTTCACGGGGGCGGTCTCGGCCATCATGCTCACGTCGTGGGGGCTGCCCACGTCCGTGGTCGTCCCCCTGGCGCTGCTCCTGGGCGCCCTCATCGGCGCCTGGCAGGGGTTCTGGGTCGCGTACGTGCGCGTACCCGCGTTCATCGTCACCCTCGCCGGGATGCTCGTCTTCCGCGGCGCCACCCTGGCCGTGCTCGGCGGCGAGTCCGTCGCCCCGCTGCCCACCTCCCTGCGGAACATGGCCAGCGGGTTCCTGCCGGACGGCGAGATCCTGGGCCTGCACCTGCCGACGCTGCTGCTGGGCGCGGCGGGGGCCGCGGCCGTCGTGTGGATCCAGTGGCGTTCGCGGGCGCGCGACCGCAGGCACGAACTGCCCACGCCGCCGGCGGCGGTCACGGTGCTGGTCTCGGTGGTGACCGTCGCGGTCATCATGGTGTTCGCCTACGTGCTGGCCCAGTACAACGGGCTTCCCCTCGTGGGCCTGCTGCTGGTCGCGCTCATCGCGGGCTACTCCTTCGTCATGCGCTCCACGACCGCGGGGCGGCGCGTGTACGCCGTCGGCGGCAGCGAGCAGGCCGCGGCGCTGTCGGGGATCAGGACGCGCCGCACCACGTTCTGGGTGTTCGTCAACATGGGCGTGCTCTCCGCGCTGGCCGGGCTCGTGTTCACGGGGCGGCTCAACGCGGCCACCCCGGGGGCGGGGACCATGTTCGAGCTGGACGCGATCGCCGCGGCCTTCATCGGCGGCGCATCCGCCACCGGGGGCGTGGGCACCGTGGTCGGGGCCGTCGTCGGAGCCCTGGTCATGGGCGTGCTCAACAACGGCATGTCGCTGATCGGACTGGGTGTGGACTGGCAGCAGCTCATCAAGGGGCTGGTGCTGCTGCTCGCGGTGGCCTTCGACATCTACAACAAGCGCCGTGTCTCGGTGGGACGCACGCTCGACGTCCGCCCACCGTCGCGCACGAGCCCGGCGACTCCTGCCGGCACCCGGCCCCCGTCCGAACCGGACGCTTCGAACACCACCTGACCCACCGATCCGGGCTGCCCCGACCGGTGAACCGGGGAGAGCAACGGCCGTGCCGCCCACTGGAACTCAAGCCCCGGGCGGCGCGGCCGTTGTTGGGGGAACCGCGGTGGTGTCAGTTCGTGGAGCAAAGCCCCCGCCGTCAAGCAGGATCTTGTGGAACACCTCTTGCGGTGGGTGGAACCCCAGACAAGCCTGCGGACGGGTGTCCTTTCCTCAGGTTGCGCTGCACGGCGTGACCGTTGTTTCGTGGTGGATTCGGGCGACAGAAGCATCGGCGAAGGCGGAGGGTACTCCCGGTTTATGGTCATTCTTCGGGGTGGTGTGTGGAGCGGGTTCCTTTGTGGAAATAAAAGGTTAGTTTCATGTCGCCACGGGGGTATGGTGAATGGTATTCCGGGGTGGATGTCATGGATTTATGGAAACTCTTTACGCCGCCCCCTTCCCTGTCCCTGGGGGGACGAACACGCCCGTCGCCGACCTGGTCCGGGTGCGCGCCCTCATCGACGACTACCTGGACCGCGAGGTCCCCCTGGGTGTGGACGAGCACGCCGCGCAGGTGGTCACCGACCTGTGGGCGGAAACCGACCGGATCCGCTACCGGGCCCTGGTGCACATGGCCGGGCTGTACCAGCGCCAGGAACTGGCTCGCTACACCGGCCACACCACCCTGGAAAAATGGATCACCCACCATTGGGGAGTGGCGCCCGACCACGCCGGGGGCATGGCCGCCATGGCCACCCGCATCCAGGAAGGGGAGATGGCCGACACCGGAAAGGAATACGAGAGCCGAACCCTGTCGCTGGGGGAGGCGACCGCGGTCGTCAAGGCCGTCGACACGGCGGTGCGCACCCGTGACACCGGCCATTTCCCCGACGGGGCCGATTATCGGTCGATGATGGAATGCGGTGTCCTGGCCGCGAAAAAGGAGCGCCCCCGCATGTCGGTGCGCCAGATCGGTTACCTGGCGCGCAAGATCGCGTTCACGCTGGACCCGCACCGGGCCGAACGCGACCACGACGCCGCCCACGCCGCGCGGGGACTGTCCCTGGCCGACACGTTCCAGGGCAGCTACCAGCTTCAGGCCTGGGGATCGGGTGCGGACGCCCTGATGGTCCGCACCGCGATGGAGGCCTTCTCCACCCCGCCCGGTGAGGGCGATGAGCGCACACGGTCCCAGCGTGAGCACGACGCGCTGATCGCGGCGCTGCGGTTCACCGTCGAGCACCAGGGGTGCGCGCAGGGGCCGGGGCCGGTGGCGTTGATCCGGCTGATCGTGCCCGTGCGGACCGTGGTGGACGCCCAGGGGCAGGAGGAGCCCGCCACCGATGACCGGGGGCGGGTGATCGCGGCCGGCGCGGTCCGCGAACTCATCGGTGGTTCGGTGCTGGAGCGCATCCTGACCTCCCCGGTCGGCGGCCGGGTGTTGGACGTGGGGGAGTCGCGCCGGGTGGCGACCGCACGCCAGCGTGCAGCGGCTTTCCACGGCCACGGCGGGTGTGCCTGGGAGGGCGGGTGTGATGCGGGGTTGGGATCTGTGCCAGGTCGACCACGTCACGTCGTTCTCCCGGGGCGGGTTGACGGTGGTCGGCAACCTCCAGCCGTTGTGCGGTCCGCACAACCGGGCCAAGTACCAGCGCGAACTCCGCGAGGAACACCGCCGTGGGATCCTCATGCGGGGGCAGGGCCGGACCCGGGATCGGGTGGGACCTCGGGGGTTGGTGCCCACACCCCGCCCGCCCCGCGAGGACTGACCGTGTTCGGCGCGGGGGTGTCTGGGCGCCCTCCCGCGGGGGGCGGAGGCGGGGCTATAGCGACCTGTCAGGGTCGGGCGGGCCAGGCCCACCACCCGAGCCGGACCTCTCGCCACGGGCATGCCCGTGCCCGTCCCGCGCACCGGGCCCCGCGCCGCCTTCGGTGCCGCTTTCCTGTCGCAGGTCCGCCACCGGACCGGGTTCACGCTGTGCGGCGCGACCCCGGGGACCGTGTCACTGGTAGCCGCGGATCTCCCGGAAGATCTGTTCGAGCTCCTCCTCGCGGGCGTCGAACACGCGACCGCCCGTCACCTCGGCGACGTTCGACATCTCCGAGGCGTCCGACTCCCCGAAGAGCACCGTGAAGACCGGCGTGGTCGCCACCTCGCGCGGCAGCCCCTCCAGCGACTGCTCGAACTCCTCCAGGTCCCACCCCAGGTTCACCTCGCCGTCGGTCATCAGCACCACCGACGTCAGGTAACGATCGTCGGAGCCACCCGCGGCGGCTTCCGCGGAACCGTCCTCCAACAGCGCGTACGCCTCCCGCAACGCGTCGTAGGTCGCCGTCTCGCCGTCGGCCTCCAGCGAACGCACCTCCGTGAGGAGGTCCTCCGCTGCCGCGTCCGACGACCCCGGGCCCATCACGAACGTGCGCGGCTCACCGGGCTCGGTGGCGAACGGCAGCAGCGTCACCACCTCCCGCTCCTGGAAGGCCTGCGTCCGCCGGGCGAGGGAGCCCCCGTCAGCCCCCGTCAGCGACTCCAGCGCCGACCGCAGCTGGTCGATGCGCTCACCCTGCATCGAACCCGACACGTCCAGCACGTACACCGTGCGCGCCGGGCGGCGCAGGACGCCGACGTAGTCGGCCACCAGATCGTCCACCACCCGCTGGTGGGCGGGGAAGGGAAGCTCCACCAGAGGCGGCACGTCCGCCCGCAGCAGGGCCTCCTGGCCGACCGGGCGGCGCCACGTGTCGTCGGCGATCCGCTGCTGGGTCTCGCCCGACAACAGGTCCTCGACCAGGCGCTCGTACGCTGACACCGTGTCCTCGGAGGCGTCCGGGAGCAGGGTCAGCGGGTAGTCGGCCGTCACCGCGCCGTCCGCGGGGTGTACCAGCGCGAGTGGTTCCTCCAGGACGCCGGAGGCGTTCAGCGACAGCAGCACCGACTCGTAGTTGATCAGGCCGTCCACCGGACGCCCCTCACGAGCGCGCCGCTCGAAAGCCTCCGACAGCCACCCGGACGAACCGGCGGTGACCTCCTGGCCCTCGAAGAACGCCTCCAGTTCCGGGCGGACCCGCTCCACGTCGTCGCTCTCCAGGGCGGTACCCGTGTCGGCCAGCGCCGAGGCCACCCCGATCAGCGCCGAGAAGCCCGAGTTGGAGGCCCCGGGGTTGGTCATTCCGTAGGTCAGGCCCTCCTCCTCGACCGCCCGGCTCACGTCCGCCCAGGTCACCTCGGCTCCCCCGGTCCACCCCAGGTCGTCCGCGCGCGACTCGGTCACGCCCAGCACCACGGGGGAGACCATGACGGGGGTCTCGGTGCGCACGGCGGACCGGCCGCCCTCGTGCAGGTGCAGGTAGCGGTTGGAGCCGAACCAGACGGCGTCGTACTCGTCGGTGTCGCCCCCGGCGACCCGGGCCAGGCCGTCCAAGGTGCCGGTGTAGTCCAGCTCCACCGTCACACCTGTCCGCTCGGATACCTCCTCCAGCAGCGGTTCCAGGTCGGCGATCTCGCTGCCCGCCAGGACCCTCAGGGTGACCGCGGACCCACCGAGGCCGGTGGCCGAGCACGCCCCGGCAGCCAGGACCAGCGCGAGGGCCGCGGCCGGTGCGCCGAGACCGGTCCCGCGCCCCACCCCGCGCGTGGTCGCTCGCCTCATCCCGCGTCGCCCCCCGTCGATCCGCCGCCCCTGAGGCTCGCGTCCCCGCCCTCCGCGGGCGGACGCATGCCACTGCTGGTGTAGGCGTCCTCGATGCTGGTCAGCAGTGTCTCCAGGGCCTCGTAGGTGGGTGGGTGGACCACGTCGGTGATCTGGGTGCGTACCGGAAGACCGTGCTCGTCCACCAGGTCCTGGAAGTACTGGGTGTCCTCGGTGCGGAACCCGTGAGCGGCGGCCAGTGCCTGGAGTTCCGCGTCCTCGGTGAGCAGGCGGCCGACCTCGTCGCCCGCGTCCGTGAGGGGGACGACGGCGTGTTCGGCGTAGACGGTCGGCCCCGGATAGAGCACCATCACGTCGTCGGCCAGCGCGGGACCGTCCACCATGGCGTGGACGTACTGCGACTCGTACACCCACACCAGCGGGGTGTGACCCGCGCCCAGATCGCGGAACTGCTCGAAGGGCTGCTGGGAGGACTCCGGCGGCTGGCCCTGGGAGAGGAAGAGCCGGGAGAGCGTGTCGACGATCTCCCCGTCCACCGCACCGGGCGGTACGGCCACCTCGTCGTTGAGGAGGTAGGAGAGCACCGCCACGTGCATGGCCGCGGAGTTGGAGGTGCGCGGGTCGGTGGTCCGGATCAGCACCTCGTTGCGGTTGCTGGAGCTCACCGAATCACCGGGCAGGTCCCGCCAGCGGGTCCGCTCCCCGGTCAGCTCCAGGTAGGCCGTCATGTCGAAGGCCCACGTGTCGTCCTCGGCCAGCCGGGTCACACCGGCCTCCTCCAGGGCGCGCACCATGGGCTCGTAGGCGAGGAGGACCATCGGCGTGCTGAACGGCTGGTACTCCGTCGAGACGTCGTTGAGCTCCCTGACACGCTCGGCCAGGTGCCTGGAACCGGGGGAGACGAAGTCCGCGTCGCCGGTCTGCTCGCTCATCAGGCGCGATCCGCTCGGCCGCACCCGGACGTCGTACCCGAACGCGGCGAACCGGTCCACGACGCGCTCGTCCTCGAAGAAGGCGACCTTCTCCGACCCGACGATCCCCTCGGTCAGCCGGCGATCACCGAGAACGCGGTCGACCAGGACGAAACCGATCATCAGGAGCAGGGCCACGATGACGGCGCCGGCAGCGACGACGAACCAGGTTCTGCGGCGGCCGGAAAGGTGGGGGAGACCTTGCACCGTGTCGATCCTCCTCGGGTGGACCGGTGGTGCCATCCACGGTTTCAGTTCATGCCAGCGCAGAAACGACGAGTTGATGTCGAGGGCATGGCTGGAGGGAGAACCAGTGGAGTCTGTGGGCGGCGGTCGGAACGTCCCGGGGGAGAACTACCCTGGGGACCGTGGCAGGCCGGATCAGAGACGAAGACATCGCGCTCGTACGCGAACGCGCGCCCATCGCGGACGTGATCGGCGAGTACCTCCAGCTCCGCAACGCGGGAGGCGGCTCGCTGAAGGGGCTGTGCCCCTTCCACGACGAGAAGTCCCCCTCCTTCAACGTCACCCCCTCCAAGAACCTCTGGTACTGCTTCGGATGCGGAGAGGGCGGGGACACGATCTCCTTCCTGCAGAAGATCGACAGCCTCAGCTTCGCCGAGGCCGTCGAGTCGCTCGCCCGGCAGGTCGGCGTCACGCTGCGCTATGAGGAGGGCGGTCGCAGCACCGCACGGCAGGACTCGGGCAAGCGGCAGCGCCTCCTGGAGGCGCACCGGGCCGCCGCCGAGTTCTTCGCCGAACAGCTCCTCACCGCCGGGGCCGTCACCGCCCGCCGCTTCCTGGACGAACGCGGTTTCAACCGCGTCCACGCCGAGCACTTCGGCCTGGGGTACGCCCCCGCCGGGTGGGAGAACCTCACCACACACCTGCGCCGCAAGGGTTTCACCGACCAGGAGCTGGTCGAGGGCGGCCTGGCCAGCCAGGGCAGGCGCGGCGCCTACGACCGCTTCCGCAACCGGCTGCTGTGGCCCATCCGCGAGGTCACCGGGGAGGTCGTCGGCTTCGGCGCGCGCAAGCTCGACCCGGCTGAGGACGGACCCAAGTACCTCAACTCGCCGGAGAGCCCCATCTTCCACAAGGGGCGACTCCTGTACGGTCTCGACCTGGCCAAACGCGACATCTCCCAGAAGAGCCAGGCGGTGATCGTCGAGGGCTACACCGACGTCATGGCCTGCCACCTGGCCGGGGTGACCACCGCGGTGGCCACCTGCGGTACCTCCTTCGGCGAGGACCACCTCAAGATCCTGCGCCGGATGCTCCTGGGCCGCTCCAACCAGGGGGGCCGGGTGGTGTTCACGTTCGACGGCGACGCGGCGGGCCAGAAGGCCGCCGTGCGCGCCTTCGCCGAGGAGCACGGCTTCGCCTCCGAGACCTTCGTGGCGGTCCAACCCGACGGACTCGACCCCTGCGACCTGCGCCTCCAGCACGGGGACCAGGCGGTCGCGGACCTGGTCGACAACCCCGCGCCCCTGTACGAGTTCATGATCCGCAAGGTCATCGAGGACTACGACCTGTCCGCGCCCGAGGGCCGCATCGCCGCCCTGGACGCCGCAGCCCCGGTGGTCGCGAGCATCCGCAACGCGGGCGTGCGCAAGCTCTACGGCACCAACCTGGACCGCTGGCTCGGCATCCTGGACGAGTCCTTCGTGCTGCGCCGGGTCAACCAGCACATCCGCCGGGGCAACGCGCAGGAGGGGCGGTCCGCCGGCTCGGCCGCGCGCCCGGTGCCCACCCCGGACGCGCAGGACGCCCCCTACAACCTGAACGACCAGTCCCTGCTCCGCGAGCGCCAGGCGCTCAAGATCGCGCTCCAGTACCCGTCCCTGGCCGTCGGGTTCGACAAGTTCACCGACGAGGACTTCACCGTCCCCCAGCACAAGGCGGTGCTGGAGCTCATCGTCGCCGCTGGAGGGGTGGCCGCCGCGCACGACCCCGCCGCGTGGGTGGGCGCCCTGCGCGAGGCCGCGCCCAACGAGACGCAACGTGATTTCCTCACGCGGCTGGCGGTCGAACAGGTGCAGTTCTATGGAGAACTCGACGAGCATTACGCGCGGCAAATGCTGAGCACAATCAGGACTCATTCCATCAACCGGCGCGAGTCAAACCTGAGATCCGAGCTGTCTCGCCTGGGGGCCAGCTCGCAGGTGGAGGAACAACAGCGGGTATTGACTGAGCTGATGAGCCTTCAACAGGAAAAACGTGCCTTCCAAGATGAGTTGGCGGACGGTATGTAGCACCGGGGTGACAATAATAGTTCTCCCTTCCCCGGGACCCGAAAGGGCACAATGGGAGGGTGTTTCCCACGGTTGTGACCAACGGAATGCCGTCCATTCGCGAAGTGGCCCGACTGCTCCCCGACGCGGGTGGGGGAACGGTCGGTCGGGGTGAGGTCGCGTCGGCGCTGGAGCGCCTGGACGCGCCGTCGGACTCCCTCGACCAGACGGTCTCCCACCTCGCCCGGATCGGGGTCGAGGTCGCCGACCCGGACGAGGGCGCCCAGGCCTCGGACGGGGCCAGGCGCTCCGGATCGGACCTGGTGCGCCTGTACCTGCGCGAGATCGGCCGGGTGCCGCTGCTGACGGCCGAGCAGGAGGTCGAGCTGGCCAGGGCCGTCGAGATCGGCCTGTACGCGCAGCGCCGCCCGTGTACCGACGGGGTGTGCTCACCCGACGAACTCGCGTTCCTCGTGGAGGAGGGCGGACGGGCCAAGAGGCGCCTGATCGAATCCAACCTCCGCCTGGTCGTGTCGATCGCCAAACGGTACATGGGGAGGGGCCTGCTCTTCCTCGACCTCATCCAGGAGGGCAACCTCGGCCTGATCCGCGCCGTCGAGAAGTTCGACTACGCCAAGGGCTTCAAGTTCTCCACCTACGCCACGTGGTGGATCAGGCAGGCCATCACGCGGGCGATAGCCGACCAGGCGCGCACGATCCGCATCCCCGTGCACATGGTCGAGACGATCAACAAACTCGTCCGGGTGCAGCACCAGCTGCACCAGCAACTCGGCCGAGAACCGAGCACGGCGGAGGTCTCCTCCGCCGCCGGATTCGTCGGGGACCGGGTCCTGGAGATCCAGCGGATCGCCCGGGAGCCCGTTTCGCTCCAGGCGCCGATCGGTGAGGAGGAGTCCGACTTCGGGGACTTCATCGAGGACTCCGACGCGGTCGTCCCCGTCGAGGCGGCGGCCTTCACCCTCCTCCAGGAGCAGTTGCACGCCATCCTCGGCGACCTGTCCGAACGGGAGCGGCGCATCATCCGACTGCGCTTCGGGATGGCCGACGGGCACCCGCGCACCCTGGAGGAGGTCGGCCGCGAGTTCGGGGTGACCCGCGAACGCATCCGCCAGATCGAGGCCAAGACCCTGGCCAAACTCCGGCACCCCTCACGCGCCGGCACCCTCCGGGACTTCCTCAAGAGCGACTGAAAGCCGCGCGCGAGGGGCCCTCCACAAGCGGAGCCCTCCGCGCCCGGGGGCCTCGGCCTCGGAGCCGAACACCAACGCGCGGGCCGCCCCCAGGGTTCCCACCGCCTCAGGAACGGCCTGATGTGGCCGATGTGCACGCAACCCCCGCGTTCACGGCCCCCGGCCCCTACCGTCGAGGAGTGAACGCCACCCCGAAGCCGCCGAGCACCCGGTCCCTGCCCGGGCGGCGTCCCCTGCTCCTCGCCCTGGGTGCCGTCGTCACCACCGGGGCACTCATCACGGGGGTCCTCGTGGTCGCGACCGGAAGGAACCCCGAGCGCATCGGGTACTTCGCCGACTGGAACGTGGCCAACCGCGGCTACACCATCCAGGCGCTGGAGGACAGCGGCGCCGCCGACCACCTGACCCGGCTGATGTGGGCGTTCGGGGCGGTCAGCCCGGAGGGGCTCTGCCACGTCCCCGGCACCCACGACCAGCCGTGGGAGCTGTACCAGCGCAGGTACGACGGCGACGACAGCGTCAGCGGCGACTCCGACGAGTACGAGCAGGAGCTCGCCGGCAGCCTCAACCAGCTGCGCCTGCTCCAGGAACGGCACCCCGGGCTGGGGGCCAGCCTGTCCCTGGGCGGATGGAACTGGTCGACCTACTTCTCCGTGGCCGCGCGCACCGAGGAGTCCCGCGAGGCCTTCGTGTCGTCCTGCGTCGACCTGTGGCTGCGCGGCGACCTCCCGGTCCGCGACGGCGAGCCCCAGGGCGGGGACGGCGTGGCCGCCGGGATCTTCGACGGCATCGACCTGGACTGGGAGTGGCCGGGGGGAGGGGGCCACCCGGACAACATCGAGCACCCCGACGACGCCGCCAACTTCACCCTCCTGGTCGCAGAGTTCCGCCGCCAGTTCGACGAGCTGTCCGCCGAGACGGGGGAGGACTACGTCCTGTCGGTGTCGCTGTCCGGCGCGACCCCGGCCAGCGAGTCCTACGACGCCGCGATCTTCGGACAGGTGGACTTCGCGACCGTGCAGGGCTACGACTTCGCCGGGCAGTGGAGCGAGGAGACCGCCCACCACTCGAACCTGTTCGTGCCGGGGCCCCAGCCGGACGCCAACAGCGTCGACGCCGCGATCCGGCGCTACCTGGACCTGGGGGCGCCCGCGGACAAGCTGGTGATGGGGATACCCGCCTTCGGCCGGGGCTGGCAGGGGGTGGGCCCCGGTGAGGACGGAGGGCGCGGTGAGAGGGCCGACGGGCCCGCCGACGGCCACTACGACGGCCCGACCATGGCCTTCACCGACCTGGAGGAGCTGGAGGGCCGCCGCTACCTGGACGAGGAGGCGGGTGCCTACTGGGTCCACGCCGGCGACGAGTGGTGGACCTACGACAACCCCGACGTGGTCGCCCTCAAGGGCGAGTACGTGCTCGACCAGGGCCTGGGCGGGCTCATGGTGTGGAACCTGGACATGGACGCCGACGGCGCACTGGTGCGGGCCATGGACGAGTCCCTCGGGGGCTGAGGCCCCGTCCGCGCGCGGAACCCCCGCGCGGTGGAGGCCACCGGTGCGAACGCGGCCCGGGGACCCGAGCGAAGGCGCAGACCCGCCGGTGGAGCCCGCCGACCCACGGGCACGGACCCGCGCGGCACGGTTGCGGGGCCGGCACCGGCCGCGCCACCCTGGGCACCATGGCCGACCCGCACAGCAGCACCAGCGCCCGAACCGACGTGGCCCAGCTCCGCCGTGACCTGGAGAGCAGTATCCGGGGCACGGTCGCCTTCGACGCGGGCACACTCGCCCTCTACACCTCCGACGCCTCCAACTACCGGCGCGTCCCCCTCGCCGTGGTCGTCCCCGAGACCGTGGAGGACTGCGTGGCGGCCGTCGGCGCCTGCGCCGCGCACGGCGTCCCCGTCATCCCCAGGGGCGGCGGCACGTCCATCGCGGGCAACGCCATCGGCACCGGCGTCGTCATCGACACCTCCCGCCACCTGCGCGCCATCGAACACATCGATCCCGTCGCCCGCACCGCCACCGTGCAACCCGGCGTCATCCTCGACGACCTCCGCGCCGCCACCGCGGAGCACGGGCTGACCTTCGCCCCCGACCCCTCCACCCACAGCCGCTGCACCATCGGCGGCATGGTCGGCAACAACGCCTGCGGCTCCCACTCGGTCGCCTGGGGAACCACCGCGGACAACATCGTCTCCCTGGACCTCCTGCTCAGCGACGGCACCCGCCTCACCGTGGGCTCCTCCGACACCGCAGAGGAGTTCGACGCCCTCACCCGGCTGCCCGGGCGCGAGGGCGAGATCCACGCCGCGCTGGCCCACCTCGTCGACGCCCACCGGGCCGAACTGCGCACCGCCATGCCCGAGTTCCGGCGCCGCGTCTCGGGCTACGCCCTGGACCGCCTGCTCCCGGAGAAGGGCCGCAACGTCGCCGCCGCCCTCGTCGGCACCGAGGGCACCTGCGCGTTCGTCCTCGGCGCCACCGTCCGGCTCGTCGAGTCGCCGCCCGCCCGCGCCCTGGCGGTCCTCGGCTACCCGGACGCCGCGGCGGCCGCCGACGCGGTCCCCGACCTGCTCGGCCACGCCCCGCTCACCGTGGAGGGCATCAACGACCGCATGGTCGCGGCCCTGGACCTGCACGGTTCCGGCTCCCGGGTCCCCCTGCCCGAGGGCGGTGCCTGGCTCCTGGTCGAGATCGCCGGACAGGACCCCGCCGACGCCGCCGCGGCCGCCGGCCGCATGCTCGCCGAGCTGCCCGAGGCGTCCCGCCCACAGGACGCGGGCGTCGTCTCCGACCCCGCCCACCAGAGGGCGCTCTGGCGGATCCGGGAGGAGGGCGCCGGACTCACCCAGCGCACCCCCGCGGGGGCGGACGCCTGGTCGGGCTGGGAGGACGCGGCGGTCCCTCCCGAGAACCTGGGCGCCTACCTGCGCGACTTCGACGCCCTCATGGAGCGCCACGGCCGGTTCGGGGTGGTCTACGGCCACTTCGGCGACGGCTGCCTGCACGTGCGCATCGACTTCGAGCTCACCCACGAACGGGGCCGGGAGGAGTACCGGGCGTTCATGGAGGAGGCAGCCGACACGGTGGTCAGACACGGCGGGTCCCTGTCCGGCGAGCACGGCGACGGTCAGGCCCGCTCCGAACTCCTCACCCGCATGTACCCCGCGAGCCTGATCCGCGCCTTCGGTGAGTTCAAGCGCCTCTGGGATCCCGCAGGCCTCATGAACCCCGGCATCATCGTCGATCCGCTCCCACTCGACGCCGACATCCGGGTGGCTGCCGACCTCGCGCCGCCGGCCTCCCCGCAGCACTCCGGACGGACGGCTGCGGAGCGCCCCGTGACACAGTTGCCGCTGCTCTCACAGGTCGCCCTGGCCTACGGGGAGGACGGCGGCGACCCCGCCGGGGCGCTGCGCCGGTGCTCCGGGATCGGGAAGTGCCGCCGCCAGTCCGGCCCGGGAGTCATGTGCCCCAGCTACCAGGTCACCCAGGACGAGAAGCACTCCACCCGCGGCCGCGCCCACCTGTTGTTCGAGATGGCCAGGGGCGAGGTCGTCACGGACGGGTGGCGTTCGGAGGAGGTCCGCGAGAGCCTCGACCTGTGCCTGTCCTGCAAGGGCTGCCTGAGCGACTGCCCCGTCAACGTGGACATGGCGAGCTACAAGGCCGAGTTCCTGCACCAGCACTACCGCAACCGTGTGCGTCCGGCCGCCCACTACTCGATGGGCTGGCTGCCCCTCTGGGCCCGGATGGCGTCCCTGGCCCCGGCCGAGGCCAACCGCGCGGCACGGCTCCCAGGGGTCTCCCGGCTGGCGAAGCGGGTCGCCGGGGTGGCGGCGCAGCGCGACCTGCCGTCATTCGCCCGCACCACCTTCACCCGGGCCTTTCGCCGCCGGGCCGCGCGAGGAGAGGCGCGCAGCGGGGGGCCGAGGGTCGTGCTGTGGCCGGACACCTTCGGCAACCACCTGAACCCGAACGTGCCCGCCGCCGCGGTGCGGGTCCTGGAGGACGCCGGGTTCACCGTGGTCCTGCCCCGGGGCCAGGTGTGCTGCGGGCTGACCTGGGTGTCCACCGGCCAGCTCGACGTGGCCCGTGCGGTCATGCGCCGCGCGGTGCGTGCCCTGGCCCCGCTGGTGGAGGAGGGGCTGCCCGTGGTGGGCCTGGAACCCAGCTGCACCGCCGCGCTCCGCCACGACCTGCTGGAGCTGCTGCCCGGACCCGAGAGCGAGCGGGTGGCCGCGTCCGTGCACACGCTGGCGGGCTTCCTCCACGAGTACGCGCCCGACTGGCAGCCGCCGCGGGTGTCCGCCTCCGCCCTGGCCCAGGTGCACTGCCACCAGCACGCGGTGATCGGGTTCGACGCCGACCGCGCACTCATCGCCAGGGCCGGGATCGACGGGGAGGTCCTGGACTCGGGCTGCTGCGGGCTCGCCGGCGACTTCGGGTTCACCGAGGGCCACTACGAGGTCTCCAACGCCATCGGTGAGCGCGAACTGCTGCCCCGTGTGCGGGAGGCCTCACCGGACACCCTGGTGCTCGCGGACGGCTACAGCTGCCGTACCCAGATCGTCCAGGGGACGGGACGCAGGGCCCTGCACCTGGCCGAGGTCCTCGCCAGGGGGATCGACCGGCGCGCGACCGGCCGCGGCGCACAGGAGCCCGCCCCCGGAACCGGGCCCCGGTAGGGGAACGGCAGTGACTCCGACCCGGAGGACCTTGTACTGGTGGCGGGGTGGGGGGGCCCCAACCCCCCCCCCGTCCAGATAACCG
>NZ_JBHXQY010000015.1:15620-17096 GCF_042716955.1 Nocardiopsis sp. NPDC058631
CACCCGGAGGACTTTGTTGTGGTGGCGGTTTGGGGCCCACTAACCCGCCACCAGTACGAGATCACGGCGGAGGGGGTGGGGCCGTCGTATTTCTCCGGCCGGTCCTTCTAGACACCCATCTGGTCGTGCAGGGCCGCCAGCGCACGGGACACCGCGTCGGCCAGGCGCGGGTCGTCGGGGTCGACGCCCTCACCCAGGTGGACGCGCCAGTCCACGTCGGCGCCGCCGGGCGGGCGGCGCGCCACCAGCCGGAAACCGGTGGTGGAACCGGGCCCCGGGAACGGTACGAAGCGGTTGACCAGGATGGTCGCGGTGACGCGCTCCGCCACGGTCTCGGCCAGGCGGCGGTAGTCGACGCCGTCGGAGGCCGGGGCGGAGCGCAGCCGCACCGTGTGCTCGCCCGAACCCTCCTCCAGGAACCTGAACGTGTCGGGCGTCCAACCCGCCTGGTCGATGTCCTCCCAGGGCACGGCGCGCCCCCCGGGCAGGTACAGGGCCCGAGTGGTGGTGACGAGCACCTGCTCGGCGGCGTCCCGTCCGGCCGGAACGGCGACGGGCGCGTGCGCCAGCACGCGCTCGCCCCGTTCCATCCGGGCGCGGACCCCCGCGGGGACACCGCGGCGGAACAGCGTCACGAGCGGTCCGCGCCGTCCTCGTCGGGGCGGCTGTTCCTGGGCTGGGCGCCGTCGGACACCCGGGTCTCCCACTCGACGAGTTCGATCTCCTCGTCGGTGGGCCGGGCGAGGAAGTCGCGCAGCGAAGTGATCGGCATCTTGTCCACGGTCTTGTCGTAGACGGTGCGGCCCGCGTTGCTGACCTGGGCGCCGACGAGCCCGGCGACCTCCTGGACGACAGGACTGTCCGCGACCTTGCGGGCCGTGCGGGCGAGCTGCTCGTAGCGGGCCCTGCCCGCCTTGGCGCCCAGGACGTATCCGATGGCGAGTCCGGCGACGAACGTGATCCGGTAGCGCATGGGTCCCCTCTTCAGACCTTGGAGACGATCGGCGTGATCTGTGCCTGCACGTTACCCTGTCGCCGCCCCGCCACACGTGCCGACACCGGTCACGAGCACTCCTGAGGGGCGCTAGGCTGGTGGTGTCGCCACGGCCCGGAGCCGGGGCGTGCGCCATCCCGCGTAGCTCAATTGGCAGAGCAGCCGGCTGTTAACCGGCAGGTTATTGGTTCGAGTCCAATCGCGGGAGCACACAGGGAGGGCCCGTCGGAGAGATCCGGCGGGCCCTCCCTCGTGGGCCCTGTCGCCGGGCAGGTCCCGAAGCGCCGTACGGGAACCGGAAAACGCGTCGCGAGCACCCTGGGGAAGCGCTAGGCTTGTTCCTGTCACCGAGGCCCGACAGGGCCCCGGGGGCGCACGATCCCGCGTAGCTCAATTGGCAGAGCAGCCGGCTGTTAACCGGCAGGTCATTGGTTCGAGTCCAATCGCGGGGTGGAACCGTGCGGTGGACGCCTTCCTCGCAC
>NZ_JBHXQY010000015.1:17106-83706 GCF_042716955.1 Nocardiopsis sp. NPDC058631
GAGCACACAGGGAGGGCCCGTCGGAGAGATCCGGCGGGCCCTCCCTCGTGGGCCCCTCCCACGGGAGGGGACCTCTTCGTGTCCTGTCCGGATCGCACCTTCGGGACCGCCGCGACTGCGGTCCCCGGCCCTGGCCGCGCGGTGTCGGGGTCGACCAAACACACGGGTCCGTCGTCGGGCTTGAGCGCGTCCCGCCTCTGTGGGCGGAGCGGCCCCCTCCCGCTGCCGGGCCGTCGGCTCCAACGCGGGACAGGGGAACGGTGGTGGTCAGATCCTGCCGACGCCGCCGATGAGGAGCCTTCGGTTGCGCTGCGGCATCTGGTAGCAGCCCGCGACCGGCGGTGCCACGGGGAGCGTGCGCCACCGCTGCACCTCGATGAGGCCCGGTTCGGGGATCTCCCAGCCCTGGAAGAAGTCCTCGATGGTCTGGCGTGAGCGCCAGCGGCCGGATCCGAGCCGGTCCACGAACACCCGCTCCAGCTGCTCGGCCCGCGAGGCGTCCTTGGGGAAGGACGACCGGTCCGGACGGCAGTAGTGGCTGAGGACCATGTGGCTGCCGGGTGCGAGGGCGTCCCGCAGGGTCGCGATGTGCCGGGCCGGTGTGTCGGCGTCGGACGTGTGCGCGACCACCCCGGTGAGCAGCAGCCCCACGGGCCGTTCCAGGTCGATGAAGGCCCGGGTCTCGGGGTCGTCCAGGAGACGGCGGGGGTGGGCGAGACCGGCCTGGACAGCGGTGGTGGTGTGCCCGTCGCGGAGCAGCGCCAGGTGGTGGGTCAGCACCACGGGGTCGTCGGTGGCGTACAGGACACGCGCCCCGGGGGCGTGCTCCTGTGCGATCTGGTGGGGGTCGCCGGGCGCCGGCAGGCCCGCGCCGAACTGGATGAACTGCCGGATGCCGTGGCTCTCGGCCAGGTGGCGGACGGCCCGTTGGAGGAAGGCCCGTTCGCCCAGGACGATGTCCTGGAAGCCGGGGGCCGCACGCTCGGCCCTGCCGGCCAGGTCCCGGTCGACCTCGAAGTGGTCCTTGCCCTTGAGGTGGAACGAGCGGAGCCGTGCCAGGCTCGGCTGCGTCAGGTCGACAGCGGGTGGGGGGTTGGCCCGGACGTTTTTGCCCCCCGCCTGCCTCAGGAAATCGGGGGAAGTGAATCGAGACATCGCCGTCCTCTTGTCTGAGGTGGGGAAGTTTGGTCGACCCCTGGATTCTATTCCTGCCTGACGGGGTTGTTAACCGAGTCACGGACACAGGTGACAAAAATCGTGGGAACCCGCTCCTGGGGCCGTCTCACCGCGGACGCCGGGGCGCACGTGATTTGACTAGGGCATATATGCCTAATGTCCATTATGCGAGGAATTAAGGCCGGTGCTCTGGCTCCACAAGCCCGTGCCTGTCCGGCTTTCCGTGGGAAAGCTGAGCGCCCATGGTGCTCCAGGGGTGTGTGAGGCGGGCCGGGGAGAGGTTCCGGTGCAGGTCACCCCGGTCCTATTAGGTCCGGGCCGGGATAAGTGATTAGTGATACTAATCGACCGTCAATTTACCGTGCGCGCCCACTGCCTGCGAAAATCAACGACCAGGGTTGATAATACGGCGCGGGAGGCAACGTATTGCGCGGCCGAAAAGCGTAGACCTCGGGGCGGGAGCCGCTTCCCCCGGTCGGCGGATCGACACCACGGGCCGTCGCACGAGGTTCCCGGCAGTCAGGTCCTCCGCGCCCCGGGCCGGCCCGCGGCCTCACCCCGGCCGCGGTGCCCGTGCTCCGGCGCGTCGCTAGCCTGGGTGCATGGACCGTCCCTACACCATCCTGAGCTGCGCCATGTCGGTCGACGGGCGCATCGACGACACCGGCCCGGACCGGCTCCGCCTCTCCAACGAAGCCGACTTCGCGGAGGTGGACGAGCTCCGCGCGGAATGCGACGCCATCCTCGTCGGAGCGGGCACCCTGAGGGCGGACGACCCCCGGCTCCTCGTGCGCTCGGCGGAGCTGCGCGCACGCAGACGCGCCCGGGGACGCACCGAGAACCTGCTCAAGGCCCTGGTCACCCGTAGCGGGGAGTTCGACCCCGAGTCCCGGTTCTTCACCACCGGGGACGCCGGGGCGGTCGTCTACACCGGCGGCCCCGGGACGGACGCCGCCAGGCGCGGCCTGTCGGGCAGATCCTCCGCCGAGCCCTCGGCGGAGGTCGTCGACGCCGGAGACCCTCCCACCGCCGAAGCGGTTCTGGCGGACCTCGCGCGACGCGGGGTGCGCCGGCTGCTGGTGGAGGGAGGCGGCCACATCCACACCATGTTCCTCACGTCGGGCCTGGTGGACGAACTCAGGCTCGCGGTCGCCCCGTTCTTCGTGGGGGAGGAGGACGCACCCCGCTTCGTCATGCCGGGCACCTTTCCCCACAGTCCCGCCGCACCGATGCGGCTGGTGGAGGCCAGGGCGCTCGGGGAGGTCGCCGTCCTCCGCTACCGCCTCGACGGCCGGTGCCCGGGAGCGACGGCCAGCACGGGGGAGAGCGGGGGCAGGGGGGCGTCCGCGACGGAGGGACCCGTCCTGGACACGGCTACCCGCGGAACCGAGGGAGAGCGCCGATGACCATCGGTCCGCCCCCGGCCGAAGGCGCCGCCGACGCGTACTGGCTCCGCCGGACCGTCGAGCTGTCCCGCTCCTGCCCGCCCTCCACCACCGCGTTCTCGGTCGGCTGCGTCGTGGTCGCCGCGGACGGTGCGGTCCTGGGCGAGGGCTACTCGCGCCGGGACGACCCCCACGACCACGCCGAGGAGGTCGCACTGCGCGGGATCGACCCCGGCGACCCCCGGTCGCGCGGCGCCACCCTCTACTCGTCGCTGGAACCGTGCAGCTCGCGGGCCTCCCGCCCCCTGGCGTGCAGCGCGCTGATCATCAGCACGCCGGTCCCGCGCGTGGTGTTCGCCTGGCGCGAACCCGCCGTCTTCGTGGACTGCGACGGAGCCGAGCGCCTCCGTTCGGCGGGGCGGACCGTCATCGAACGCCCCGACCTGGCCGAGGGGGTCCGCGGGGTCAACGCCCACCTCCTGGGCTGACCGCGGTTCGTCCACAGGCGGGGCACGGGTATGGTGCGGAGGGGGGCGGTGCGGTTCCCTGGAACAAGGGGGCCCACCGGTTCGGCCGACCTCCGCGTGCCCGCGGTCCGACGCGGCCCCGCAGCGCCGTCCACCCGGCTACAGCCCGGCTACAGCCGGTCGACGTCCACGACGTGCACGACGGCGTAGCCCTCCGCGTCGGACGAGGCCAGGTCGACCTCCGCGCTGATACCCCAGTCGTGGTCACCGGCGGGGTCGGCGAAGATCTGGCGGACCCGCCACAGCTCCGCCTCCTCCTCGATGAGCAGCATCTTCGGCCCGCGCGCGTCCGGGCCGGTGCCGATCGCGTCGTGCTCCGCGAAGTACTCCTCCACGGCCTCGGCCCACTCCTCGCCGCTCCACTCGCCGTCCTGGGACAGTTTGCCCAGGTCCCCGTAGCGGCGGCGGGAGGCCAGTTCGACGCGGCGGAACATCTCGTTGCGCACCAGCACCCGGAAGGCCCGCGCGTTGGCCGTGACCGGCCGCACCTTCTCCTCGGCGGGCTCCTGGCCGGCCGGTCCCTCCTCCGCGGGGTTGGTCAGCTGCTCCCACTCGTCCAGCAGACTGGAGTCGACCTGCCGGACCAGCTCGCCCAGCCACTCGATGAGGTCGCGCAGCTCCTCGGTCTTGGCGTCGTCTGGCACCGTCTGGTTGAGCGCCTTGTACGCACTGGCCAGGTAGCGCAGCACCAGGCCCTCCGAGCGCGCCAGCTCGTAGTGGCCGACGTACTCGACGAAGTTCATCGCCCGCTCGTACATGTCGCGGGCCACGGTCTTGGGCTGGAGCGGATGGTCGCCCACCCACGGGTGGCCGCGCTGGTAGACGTCGTAGGCGTGGAGGAGGAGTTCCTCCAGGGGCTTGGGGTAGTCGACCTCCTCCAGCAGCTCCATGCGCTCGTCGTACTCGATGCCGTCCATCTTCATCTGCTGGACGGCTTCGCCACGGGCCTTGTTGAGCTGCGCGCCGAGGATCTGCCGGGGGTCGTCCAGGGTCGACTCCACGATGGTGAGCACGTCGAGCGGGTAGGTCGGCGACTCCTTGTCCAGCAGGTCCAGCGAGGCCAGCGCGAACGTGGACAGCGGCTGGTTGAGCGCGAAGTCCGCCTGGAGGTCCACGGTGAGCCGTGCGGTGCGCCCCTGCGGGTCGGGCGCGGGCAGGGCCTCCACGATGCCGCCGTCCAGCAGCGACCGGTAGATGGCGATCGCCTCGTGGATGTGGCGGCGCTGCGCGGGCCGGTCGTCGTGGTTCTCGGTGAGCAGGTGGCGCATCGCGGTGAAGCAGTTGCCCGGACGGGCGATCACGCTCAGCAGCATGGCGTTGCTCACCCGGAACCGCGAGGTCAGCGGCTCGGGGTCGGCTTCGATGAGCTTGTTGAAGGTCGCCTCGTCCCAGGAGACGAACCCCTCGGGCGCCTTCTTGCGCACCACCTTGCGGCGCTTCTTGGTGTCGTCCCCGACCTTGGCCAGGGCCTTCTCGTTCTCGACGACGTGCTCGGGCGCCTGCGCCACCACGTTGCCGACCGTGTCGAACCCCGCACGGCCGGCCCGCCCGGCGATCTGGTGGAACTCGCGGGCGCGCAGGCGGCGCACGCGCACCCCGTCGTACTTGCTGAGCGCGGTGAACAGCACCGTGCGGATGGGCACGTTCACCCCGACGCCCAGGGTGTCGGTGCCGCAGATGACCTTGAGCAGGCCCGCCTGGGCGAGCCGCTCGACCAGGCGCCGGTACTTGGGCAGCATGCCCGCGTGGTGCACGCCGATGCCGTGCCGTACGTACCGCGACAGGTTGCGGCCGAACTTGGTCGTGAAGCGGAAGTTGCCGATCTCCGCCGCGATCGCCGCCTTCTCCTCCTTGGTGGACATGTTGATGCTGGTCAGCGACTGCGCGCGTTCGACCGCCTGCGCCTGCGTGAAGTGCACGATGTACACGGGGGCGTTGCCGTCGCGGAGCAGCTCCTCCAGCGTCTCGTGCAGCGGGGTGACCCGGTAGTCGTAGTAGAGGGGGACGGGGCGCTCGGCGGAGGCCACCACGGCGGTGGTGCGTCCGGTGCGCTTCTCCAGGTCCTCCTCGAAGCGGCTGACGTCGCCCAGGGTGGCGGACATCAGCAGGAACTGCGCCTGCGGCATCTCCAGCAGGGGCACCTGCCAGGCCCACCCCCGGTCGGGCTCGGCGTAGAAGTGGAACTCGTCCATGACGACGGTGTTGATGTCCGCGTTCGCACCCTCCGCGAGCGCGATCTGGGCGAGGACCTCGGCGGTGCAGCACACGATGGGGGCGTCGGCGTTGACGCTGGCGTCGCCGGTCATCATGCCGACGTTCTCGGTGCCGAAGATCTTGCACAGGTCGAAGAACTTCTCCGACACCAGTGCCTTGATGGGCGCGGTGTAGAACGCGCACTCGTTACGGGCCAGGGCGGCGAAGAGGGCACCCGTGGCGACCATGCTCTTGCCGGAGCCGGTGGGGGTGTTGAGAATGACGTTCGACCCGGAGACGACCTCGATGAGGGCCTCCTCCTGGTGCGGGTAGAGGGTGAGGCCCCGCTCCTCGGCCCACAAAGCGAACGCCTCGAAGAGGGAGTCGGGTTCTGGTTCGGCCGGAAGCACATCGATGAGACTCACGGTCTCTATACTGCCTGCTCCCGAACCCCCTTCGGGACGGAGCCGGGCGCGGACCGCCCCGCCGCGGTGCTCCCGGGCCGGTGCGCGGGGTCGGCCCGGACGCGACGACGGGCACGCCCCCCGGGGGGACGTGCCCGTCAGCGGCCGGATGGGCCGTGTGCCCGGTCCTACACGAGGCCGAGCTGCTTGACGGTGTCGCGCTCCTCGACGAGCTCGTTGACCGAGGCGTCGATGCGGGAGCGGGAGAAGTCGTCGATCTCCAGGCCCTGGACGATCTCCCACTTGCCGTCGCGGGAGACGACCGGGAAGGAGGAGATGAGGCCCTCGGGCACGCCGTAGGAGCCGTCGGACGGGATGGCGGCGGAGGTCCAGTCGCCCTCCGGGGTGCCGTTGACCCAGTCGTGGACGTGGTCGATCGCGGCGTTGGCCGCGGAGGCGGCCGAGGAGGCGCCGCGGGCCTCGATGATCGCGGCACCGCGCTTGGCGACGGTCGGGATGAAGTCGTTCTCCAGCCAGGCCTGGTCGCCGACGGCCTTGGCGGCGTTGCCGCCGTTGACCTCGGCGTTGAACAGGTCCGGGTACTGGGTGGCGGAGTGGTTGCCCCAGATGGTGAGCTTCTTGATGTCGTTGATCGACACGCCGAGCTTCTTGGCGAGCTGGGTGAGCGCGCGGTTGTGGTCGAGGCGGGTCATCGCCGTGAAGCGCTCGGCCGGGACGTCCGGCGCGTGGCTCTGGGCGATGAGGGCGTTGGTGTTGGCCGGGTTGCCGACCACGAGTACGCGGATGTCGTCGGCGGCGCCCGCGTTGATCGCCTCGCCCTGGGGCTTGAAGATGCCGCCGTTGGCCTGGAGCAGGTCACCGCGCTCCATACCCTTGCCGCGCGGGCGGGCGCCGACCAGCAGGCCGACGTTGGCACCCTCGAAGGCCTTGGTGGCGTCATCGAAGATGTCGATGCCCTGGAGCAGGGGGAAGGCGCAGTCGTCGAGCTCCATCGCGGTGCCCTCGGCGGCCTTGACCGCCTGGGGGATCTCCAGCAGACGCAGCTTCACCGGGGTGTCGGCGCCGAGCAGCTGGCCGGACGCGATCCGGAACAGGAGGGCGTAGCCGATCTGGCCGGCTGCGCCGGTGACGGTGACGTTGACGGGTGCTTTGGACATGGCGTGAACTCTCCTGACGACGATGTGCGACCCGCGATGTTACCAACGGGTCATACGCGGCGTCGGTGCCGGGCGCTGGGGTCCGTCCAGTCGCGCGCCGCACTCCACCACCCTAGACCGAGCGCCCGCGCGGCCCGCGACCCAGGTGCGGTGTACACGCCGCCGGTCCGCACCCGCTCCCAACAGGGCCTGTGCGGTAACGGATTTACGGCGCGGAAACGTCGGACACACCCTGTTAGGATGACGTTTGCCGACGACGGCGGGCCGGTAGCTCAGTTGGTTAGAGCAGGGGACTCATAATCCCTGGGTCGCGGGTTCGAGTCCTGCCCGGCCTACCCCTTCCTGGTATGAAAAAAGCGCCGCCAACCTGCGGAAACAGGTCAGCGGCGCTTTCTTTGCTATCCGGCTGTGTACGGCCGGACACGGCCCCGTCCGGGGAGCTGCGGGGAATACACGTTGAAGTTCCGGGCCTCAGAAGTCAGCGAACCCGGCCTCCGCCCGTCGTCGGGATTCCGCTTCGCCGCCGTTCAGGCACCTCGCGTAAATCCGGAGTAGGACATCAAGGCCGTGTTCGGCCCATTCCGCCACTTGTGGGGGGTTAACTCCCTGATTCAGCCAGGTGGACACACAAGCGCTCCGAAGGCCATAGGGGCGTGTTCGTGACGCGGGCGTACAGGGAGCCCTGATCGCCGCGCGGAGCGGATCATCCCCGCGTGCGCGGGGAGCAGGCTGGTGAACCCAGGGAAGCGTGTTGCGCGACGGGACCATCCCCGCGTGCGCGGGGAGCAGTCCTCCACCCGGTTCACCGCCACGCTGTCGCGGGGACCATCCCCGCGTGCGCGGGGAGCAGTCTCGTTGACCTGCGGCTTTATCCGCCGAGACCCGTCGAATCTGCAAGTTGTTGAGAAACGGACAAACATCCCCATTTTGAAGCTGGCTTCACGGTGCCTTCCTACCGTATCGAGTTCTTCCTCCCCAGATGGCTCCGTCAGGAGAGGTAGCCATTGGGGGTGGAGGCTAGCCCGGAGGCTGCGGGGGCCGTCTCTTCTTCCTCTCTAGAAAGGTGAGAGGTACAGGAGGGGGAGCCCCCACTGGCTAGCCGGTCGGGTGGCGCGCTCCGGCCTGAAGCCGGCGGCCGGCCCCCGCCACGGGCCCGGCGAGGTGCCTCGCGGCGACGCCCCACGGGGAATACACGTTGAAGATCCCGGTATCCTCGGTGCTGACGTCGCTGAGGCGCAGGTCATGGCGGTCGTCGGTGTTGTATGGCCCGTGGACTCGTAACCCCTGGGTCGCGGGTTCGAGTCCTGCCCGGCCTACCCCCTCACCTGGTGGAACACCCTTTGTTCGCGGGTGATCAGGCGTACTTCCATGCCCGTATTCGTCCACTTCGTGGGCTTTTGGTGCGTACTTCGTACCCACGGGGGCTTCTCCGCGTGGCCTCCAGGGAATGGTCGTTCACGCGTTTCTTCGTCCGGACGTCGGATGAATCCGGGGGGTGACTTCTCCCCATCCGGGAGACGCCCGCGGTGTCTTCCGGCTCCGGGCCGACCGGAGCTGCCACCGGGTACAGGCCGGAACTGACTTCGCGCGACCGTGGGAACAGGGGCGGCCCATCCGGACTGGTGGCCGGTCGGGGCGGCGTGGTGTCCCACGTCTCACAACCACCGAGCGCCCGGCGGCGTCCGAATACGTCAGTGGAACTTCATCGGGAAAGGCCAGTGTTGGGCGCTGATGAGAACCGGGGGCGCGGCGCGCACCGTCGCGGACGCGACGACCTCTCCCCGCACCTGCTCCGCGGCGCGGCCGCGGCCCTCGTGGCGACGGTCCTGGTGATCGCCTTCTACGCAGTGGTCTCGCGCGAGGGGGAAGCCGGATCCTCGGAGCGGCAGGAGCAGATGGCGCCGCGGGCGGTCGGCACCCCCTTCGCCAGCCTCATGGACGAGATCGGCATCTCCCGGGACAACTCCGCGGCCAACGTCGACCTCGACGGGGCGGGCAACAGCCTGTCGTCACAGGCACTGGCCGCCGCCGGGTGGACCCCCGGCCGCGAGGTGGTCCTCCTCGGCACCGCACTCGAACTCCCCGACTACGCCCCCGGGCGCCCGGACCACGTGGTCGCGGACGGCCAGCTGCTCCGTCTTGAGGGGGACCGCTACGGTTCCCTCACCTTCCTGGCCACCGCCACGGGGACAGACGGGACCGGGGCCGACCCAGCCGTGCACGGGGCGGGCAGGGTGGTCTACGCGGACGGCGGGGAGCAGGAGTTCACCCTCTCCGTCCCCGACTGGGTCGAGGGGCCTGCGGGGGACGCGGCGCTCTCGCTGCCCTACGCCAACTCCGGCGCCGTCGGCGGGCCCAGCCCCACCCTCGGCTCCGTGCGCATGTACGCGCGCAGCGTGCCCGTGGACCCCGCCCGCGAGATCTCCCACGTGGTCCTGCCGCAGACCGCCGGGGACGGCGGCCGCCTGCACCTGTTCTCGGTGGACGGCCGTGACGCCTCCGGATGGACCGGGACCTGGGCACGGGCCACCTCCGGTTACCTTGAGGTCGGCCCCTGGCAGGACCAGACCCTGCGCCTGTCGGTACGCACCACCACCGGCGGCCACGTCGCCAGGATCCGCCTCGACAACACCTTCGCCACGGAACCCGTCACGGTGGGCGCGGCCTCGCTGGCACTGCGCGAGGACGCGGCGGGCACGCGCGGGTCCGCGCTCCCGCTCACCTTCGACGGGCGCGCCGACACCGTCATCCCGGCGGGTGGGCAGGTGTTCAGCGATCCGGTGGAGATGCTCCTGCCCCCGCACACCGACGTACTGGTGAGCTTCCACCTCCCCGAGCTGGTGACCGCGGCCCCGGTGCACTACGCCGCGGTGGACACCAACTACAGCAGCGAGCCCGGAAGCGGCGACCGGACACTCGACACCACCGGGGCCCCGTTCACCGGGCGCGTCGAGCAGTGGCCGTTCCTCACCGGTATCGAGGTGGCCGACGGGCCCGGCGCGATCGTCACCTTCGGGGACTCCCTCACCGACGGGGCGCGGTCCACACCCGACGCCCACACCCGTTGGCCCGACGTGCTGAGCACACGCCTCGCCGCGCAGCCCGGTGTGCTCAACCCCGGTGTGCTCAACGCCGGCGTGGCGGGCAACCACGTGGTCACCGACAGCTACCCGGGGGAGGGCGTCTCCACCAACCCCAGCGGGGTCGCCCTGGTCCACCGGGTCCAGCGGGACGTGTTCGCCCAGAGCGGGGTGGAGTCCGTGGTCGTCTTCGCGGGGATCAACGACCTGCGCTGGAGCACCTCGCCGGACGCTGTGATCAGCGGACTCGGGCAGATCGCCGGCCTGGCCGAGGAGCACGGTGCACGGGTGTTCGTGGCCACGATCGGGCCCTGTGCGGGTGAGCGGCGCTGCACCCCCGAGGTCGAGCAGGCGCGGCAGCAGGTCAACACCTACCTGCGCTCGCAGAGCGCCGACCCGGCATCGCCGTTCGACGGCGTGTGGGACTTCGACGCGGTCCTGCGCGACCCGGCCGACCCCAGCCGCCTTCTGCCCGCCTACGACTCCGGGGACCACATCCACCCCGGTGACGCCGGGCTCCGTGCGCTGGCCGAGTCCGTGGACCTCCAGCAGCTCGTCGGCGGATGACCGCGGGCGCCGCCCGTCAGCGCGGGCAGCCCAGGTGGTGGTGGACGACCAGGTCCACGTAGACGGCACCGAGGTCGTCCAGGCTCAGGCCCGCCTCCGGGTCGTACCAGTGCAGGAGGGAGTCGAAGGTCTCCAGCACGTCGTCGGTGGCCCGGTCGGGTTCGCTGACGGCGAAGACGCCCGCGGCCGCACCGTCCGCGATGATCCCGCGGATGTGCTCCCTGTAGACGCGGGTGAGGGAGCTGAGGTCCCGGTGGCGCGCGGGGTGGACGGCACGCAGGGCCGGCAGCAGTTCGTGCGCGAGAGCGGCCGCGGTCCGGTGCCGCCACCCCGTCTCCACATGGCGTCTGACCAGGGCTGCCATGCGATCGAGTGCGGGCAGGTGCGGTAGGTCCGCGGCCAGTTGCCCGTTGACCCGTTCGCGCGTGGCCCGGAGCACGACGGCGTAGGCCAGGTCGAGGCGGGTGGGGAAGGCCTCACGGAGGGAAGCCGCGTCCGTCCCGGTCCCGGCGGCGATGTGGCGGGTCAGCTCGGACATGGGCAGCCCGTGCGAGCCGTGCCGCGCGAAGAGGCGCGCGGCGCAGTCCAGGACGGGGGCGGTGGCGCGGAGCGCGCGAGGAGAATGAAAGGCCGTCATGTCGTGGTGTCTCATCGTTGGGAGTGCGCAGGAGAAAAAGGGGTGTGCGGTCTTCACCCGATGTCTCGTCGTTGTCGAGGGTGGCCGCGAAGTGGAGGGAAAGGCGTGGAACGGTGGAATCCGGGAAGGGGCGGGCGGTAGGGGGCCCAGGCGGGGGCGGTCCCGGATACGGGGACCGGCCCCCACACGCCTGCCCACGTGCCCCGACGCCCGGTGCTCAGGCCGGGTGGGCCGCCGCCGCCCCGCTCCGCGCCCGGCCGCTCGTCAACGACACGAGGTCGTGGATGCGTTCCGTGGCGAGGGCGTCGACGCCCATTCCGATCAGGCGGGCCATGTGCGGGAAATCGTTCACGGTCCAGGCGGTGACGAGATATCCGGACCGGTGCATTTCGCTGACCAGTTCGCGGGTCAAAAGCGCGTGGTGGTGGCAGAGGAACTCCGGTCCGAGCACGCGCGCGATCTCGTCGGGGGGCATGCCCGGCTCTTCCCAGGCCATCAGGATCCGCGTGCCGGGGCTGTGGGCGCGCAGCGCGCCGAGGATGTCGGCCGAACCGGTGAAGAGCACCCGGTCGCCGAACCCGCGTTCGTCCAGAAGGGCGTGAGCGGCCAGTGCGGCCTGCGCGGTGTCCGCCGAGACGAGCAGGGGCGGAGGCCCGTGGCCGCCGAACTCGGCCAGGACCTCCATCAGGGTGGGTATGCGCCGTTCCACGTCGTCGCGTGCGGCGGCCAGGTCGGCCAGGGTGAGACCGCCCACCGCCCTGGGCGGGGAACCGGGAGGGGCCACGAGTCGTTCGTCGACCAGGACCGGGTATCCGTCCGAGGTCAGGTGGACGTCGACCTTGACCAGGTCGGCCCCGGCGCGCAAGGCTGAACGCAGGGCCGGGAGCGTGTTGCCCGGGAAGTGTGCGGTGTCTCCGCGTAATGCGATGGACAGCGTCATGCGGTCAAGGGTGGCAAAGTCCACCGTCCCACGTGGTGCAAACAGGAAAAACGTCCACCCAGACGGCTCGCCGCGGCGGTCCGGGCCCGTACGGGCCGGAGTAGCCGGGCCCCGGCGCCGCGATTGCGAGCGGTCTCACGTCCAGAGAGCACCGAACCCGGTGCGATGAACTGGGAAACTTTGTTACATGGCGTCGTGAACGCACGGTGTCCCCACGGCCGGCCCCCGAGTGTGAGGCAAACGATGATCCCGGACCAGCGACGAGAGCACATCCTGAAGCTCCTCCAAGAGCGTCACGTGCTGAGTATCAACGAGCTCACGTCGATGTTGTCCGTGTCCCACATGACGGTTCGGCGCGACATCCAGGCGCTGGAGAACGACGGCAAGGTCCTGTCTGTCACCGGTGGGGTACGGCTCGCGGCACGACTCAAGAGCGAACCCTCCTACCTGGCCAAGGCCCAGCTGGAGGTCCCCGCCAAGCGCGCCATCGCGCGCGCCGCCGCGGAGCTGGTGAGGGAGAACTTCACCATCTACCTGGACGCGGGGACGACCACGCTCCAGATGGTGCCGCTGCTCACCGACAAGGTCGGTCTGACCGTCATCACCAGCGACTTCAACGTGGTCGGGCACCTGATGGAGTACCCGGGGATCGAGCTGATCCACACCGGGGGCGTGGTCTCGCACTCCGACCACTCCTCGGTCGGCCGGTTCACCGCGGACTTCCTGCGGCAGGTCAACGTCGATCTGGCCTTCATCGCCAGCAGCTCGTGGGACGTGGAGCGCGGCTCGACCACCCCCTCGGAGGCCAAGGTGGTCGCCAAGCAGGCACTCCTGCGGATCGCCTCCAAGAGCGTGCTCACCGTCGACAGCACCAAGTACGGCAAGTTCGGCACCTTCAGGGTGGCCAGCCTGGAGGAGTTCGACCTGATCATCACCGACGACCGGCTCGCGCGCTCGGCCGTGGACGAACTGGCCGAGCACGACGTGCGCCTCAAGCTCGTCGAGAGCGACTGACGGAGTCTCCCGGGCCCGGGCGTGACCCAGCGGGGGCGTCAGTCCTCGCCGGCGTCCAGCTCGGCGGGGCAGAACAGCCCCAGTTCGGTGCCGTCCGGGTCGTAGAACAGCAGGGTGGAGCCCTCCTCGCGGTGCATGACCGGGGAGTGCTCCACGTCCATGTCCGAGAACCGCTCCTCCCACGCCTCCAGTTCGCCGAGGTTCTCGACGCCCAGGGTGAGCCGGTCCAGGCCGCAGTGCCTGCGGTCGAACCGGTTCTTGAAGTTGTCGCGGTGTTGGATGAGGGCGATCATCAGGCCCGATGACGGATGCTGGCACTCGCTGCGACGGGTTCCGTCGTGGTCACGCCGTCCGAGGACCTTGAAGCCCAGGACGGAGCGGTAGAAGCGCACGCTCTCGTCCCGGTCGCGGACGGACAGGGTGACGCGGGCGAGCCCGTTGAGCTGGGGCACGGTCACCTCCCTGCGACGGGGATTGATGCTGGTCAGTAGTTCGAGCACGATCCACAAGCCTAGGTGCGTGTGTAGGGATTTTGGTGCCCCTTTAACGCGGGCTTAACGCCCGATGTTCCCGGGATCACTCGGTTCGTCAAGGGGCGCCGTCGAGGACGCCGCCGCGGCGTCGGCGAGGGAGCCCGTACCGCCTCCCTGCTCCTCGCCGGCGTCACCGGTCCGCGTGTACCAGCGGGCGCGCATCACCAGGGTGGCGGCGGTGAACGAGACCAGTCCGCCGAGCGTGGCCAGGGCGAAAGCCCCCTGGTGGCCGTGCGCGTCGGCGACGGCGCCCGAGATCGCGGACCCCAGGGCCTGGCCCAGGATCAGGCTGCTCAGGACGACGGCCATCGACTGGGAGAGGCGGCTGGGCGGAGCGGCACGCTCGATGAGCCCGAACAGGCTCACGATGTGCGGGCCGATCGCCGCGCCCAGCACGAAGACGGTCACCGCGAGCGTGGCCGCCCCGTGGTCCAGGTACAGCGGCAGGCTCAGCACGAACAGGGCGCCGGCCGCGACCCGCGTCCGGGCGGTCAGGGAGAACCCCGGGGGCACGGAGGCCATCAGCAGCCCGGTCGCGGCGCTGCTGGCGCCCATCACCGCGTACAGCGGCCCGGACAGGTCCCCGTACCCCGAGCCGGCCGCGAACGCGGTCACACCGGTGGACATGCCGCCGAAGAACATCCCCTGACAGAACATGGGGACGGTGAGGACGAGCAGGGCGGGCGTGGTGATCCGGCCGCCCGCACCGCGCACCGGCGGCGTTCCCTGCGGCGCGGTCGGGTGGAGGGCGAACACGGCTCCGAACACGCCGATGAGCGCGGCGGCCCCCACCACGCTCGCCGCCGGGGAGAGGGCGACGGTGAGCACTCCCACGAGGGCGGGGCCGAGGACGAACGCGGCCTCGTCGAGGACGCCCTCGACCGACATGGCGGCCGACACGGAACGCTCCCTCTCCGCGCCCCGGTCGGGGCCCCGGCGGATCAGCACCACCCACCGGGTCCGGGCCAGGGGCCCCATCTGGGGCATGCACGTGCCGGCGACCACCGCCAGCGCCGCGAGAGCGGGGGTGGGCGCCCCGGCCCGGACGGCGAGGACGAGGAGGACGATCAGGACGGCGTCGACCACGGCGGTGACGAGTACGGGGGTCCGGTGCCCGTGCCGGTCGGCGTGGCGGGCGATGACGGGGCCGCCGACGGCCCCGCCGAGGGCGAAGGCCCCGGACACGGCACCAGCGGCGGCGACGCTGCCGGTCGTGCCGGTGACGAACGTGAGGAGGCCGATGAGGGCCATGGAGATGGGGAGGCGGGCCAGGAAGCTGGTGAGGAGCAGCGGCCATCCGGCGATCCGGTGCATCCGCCGCAGCGTCTCCATGGGTGACATTCCAGCCCCGTTCCGGTCGTGGTTCCCACCTCTCGGATTCCAGCACGGCGGACCTGCGCGGGCCCTCGGAGGAGAGGACAAAATTCATCCCATGATATGGCCGAAGCTCGTCTCCGCACCCGCTTGCGCGTGCGGAGGACACGGTGCCCGTCAGGTGGGGACACCGACCAGGGCGGGCACGGGGAGGTCCTGACTTTCGATGGTGCCGTCCCGCCGTCCGACTCGGTAGGTTCGCCCCCATGACCTTCTCCGAGCCGCGCGAAGCCGCACGGCGGGCGCTGCGCCCGACGACGGGCTGGTCCACACGGGGCGACGTCCTGCGCGACGCGCTCCTCGGGGCCCTGATCGCCGCCCTGTGCGCGGCGGAGCTCCTGTTCCGCCTGGCCGCGGGGGACCTGTCCTCCTCCGGGGCGGCCGTCACGATGGCGGCCGCGGTCGTGGTGACCGTCCTGGTCGTCGTGCTCAGCCGCCTCTACCCGCTGCTCGCCGTGGTCGTCTCGCTGCTGGCCTCGTTCTGGGTGTACGGCTTCGGTGTCCTGCTGGTCTGCGCCTCCTACCTCGCGGGCCGCCGGTTGCCGGGCACGCGGTGGGCCCTGGTGTTCTTCGGAGCCGGTGCGGCGTCCGCCGCGGTGGCCGTCCCGCTGCTGTGGCCCGACGACAGGGTCGTCTGGGTGACAGCAGCCGTGACCGCGGCCCTCAACATCGCCCTGCCCTGGCTGGTGGGCGTCTACCGGCGCCAGCACCTCGCCCTGGCCGCCGCCGGCTGGGAGCACGCCCGGCAGCTCCAGCGCGAGCACGCGCTGACCGCCGACCGGGCCCGGCTGCGCGAGCGCTCCAGGATCGCCCAGGACATGCACGACTCCCTCGGCCACGAGCTGAGCCTCATCGCCCTGCGCGCGGGAGCCCTGGAGGTCGCTCCCGACCTGGACGGCGAGCACCGCCGCTCGGCGGCCGATCTGCGCTCCACCGCGGTCACGGCCACCCGGCACCTCGGGGAGGTCATCGGCGTGCTGCGCACCGACACGGGCCCTCCGCCGACGGCCCCCGCCGACGAGGGCGTCCCCGCCCTGGTGGAACGGGTCCGCGACTCCGGGATGCGTATCACGCTGGTCCGGGAGGACGGGACCGGTGACCTTCCGCCCATGGTCGACCGCGCGGTCCACAGGATCGTCCAGGAATCGCTGACCAACGCCGCCAAGTACGCCCCGGGCGCCGAGGTGAAGGTGTGGATCACCGCCGACGGGGCGCGCCTGGAGACGCGGGTGGTCAACTCCGCGCCCCCCGCCGGCCGCCGCACGTCCGCCGCGGGCGGCCGGCTCGGACTCATCGGCCTGCGCGAGCGCGTCCGCGTGGTCGGGGGCTCCTTCGCCGCCGGCCCCGTCGGCGGCGGGGGCTGGGAGGTGTGCGCGACCATGCCGCTGCACGGCAGTCCCGGCGCCGGAGCCGAGGAGCCCGACGGCCGGGCCGCCGGGATAGACCAGCTCCAGTCGGCCGCCCGGCGCCGGGTGCGCCGGTGGAACCTGGCCCTGGTCCTCCTGCCGGTCGCGGCGGTCGTCGTGTCGGTCCTCGCCCTGGGGTGGGTCGGGCTCGACGCGGTGGAGCAGGACGACCGGGCACAGGAGTCCTTCGACTCCCTGGACGTCGGGGACAGCCGCGGCGACGTCGAGGGGGCCCTGCCCCCCGTCCCCGGAGGGCCGGACGCGGCTCCGCAGGTGGAGGGCGAGGGCGTCTCGTGCTCCTACCACCGGGGCGCGGACGAACTCCCCACCGGCGGTACGGCCCCCTTCCGGCTGTGCTTCGCCGAGGACCGTCTGCTGACCAAGGAGGAGGTGCCGGTACATTGACCGGGCCCCCGGAAGGCCCCGTCACCGGCGGCCGGGCCGGTGCCGCCGGACCCGGCCGACCCCGCCCGCACGGGCACCGACAGGCGAGGAGGCCACCGACGTGATCAGAGTGCTGCTCGCCGACGACGAGGCGATGATCCGTGCCGGGGTGCGCGCGATCGTGGAAACCGATCCGCGCATCGAGGTGGTCGCGGAGGCCGCCGACGGGCGCGAGGCCGTGGACCTGGCGCTCGCGCACCGGCCCGACGTCGCGCTGCTGGACATCCGCATGCCCAGGATGGACGGGCTCGCCGCGACCGCCGAGATCCGCAGGGTCGCCCCCGCCACCGCCGTGGTCGTCCTCACGACCTTCGGCGAGGACGCCTACATCTCGCGGGCGCTCGGCGACGGCGCCAGCGGTTTCCTCCTCAAGGCGGGCGACCCGCGCGAGCTCATCACGGGGGTGCACGCGGTCGCCGACGGCGGCGCCTACCTGTCCCCGCAGGTGGCCAGACAGGTCATCGCCCGGTTCGGCGGGGGCAGGGCCGCCCGCGAGGCCGAGGCCGTCGCCCGGTTGGAGGGGCTCACCCAGCGGGAGCGCGAGGTCCTGGCCCTGGTGGGCGCGGGGCTCTCCAACGCAGACATCGCCGCACGCCTCTTTCTCGTGGAGGGCACCGTGAAGAGCTACGTGAGTGCCATCCTCGGCCGCCTGGGGATGCGCAACCGGGTCCAGGCGGCCGTCCTCGCCTACGAGGCGGGCATGGTGGACACCTCCGACACGTGAGCCGGACCGGGTGGGGACAGCCGCGGTGGGGAAGACTGGGAGCATCCGAGGGTTCCTAGGCGAACGGTGACGAGACCTTGCCACTGAACGAGGAGGAGGCGGTCCTGCTGGCCGCCTCCTGGCGGCGACTGGCAGGAGGCCGGCCCGAGGCCGTCGCGGTCGGGGCTGAGCTCCTGGACCGATGGAACGAGCCGCACCGCCGGTACCACACGCTCCTGCACCTGTGGGAGACGCTGCGGGCCGTCGACGTCCTCCAGGAGGAGGCGGACGACGCCGACCGGGTCCGCTACGCGGTCTGGTTCCACGACGCGGTGTACGAGGGGCGCCCGGGCCGGGACGAGGAGGACAGCGCGGAGCTCGCCCGGCGTCTGCTGGAGCTGGTCGGTGTGGAGCCCGGGCGGATCAGCGAGGTGGTCCGCCTCGTCGGTGTCACCGCGACGCACCGGCCGCAGGAGGGGGACGCGGACGGCAAGGTCCTCTCCGACGCCGACCTGTCGGTCCTGGCGTCGCCGACCGACGAGTACCTCGCCTACACGGCGGCGATCCGGGCCGAGTACCGCCACATCTGCGACCGGGTGTTCCGTGCGGGGCGGACCAGGGTGCTGCGGTCGCTCCTGGAGGGCCCCCGCGTGTTCCACACGTCGTTCGGCCGTGCGCACTGGGAGGCCAGGGCCCGGGTCAACATGCTCGCCGAACTCGACCGGCTGGCCTCGTCCGCCCCTCCGGGACCCCCGCCCCCCTGAACTGGTCGGCGCGTGCGGCCCCGGGCTGTGCGGCCCCGGCCCCCGGTGCGGGCGGGAGGCGCCCGGGGTCGGGGTGCCGCTCAGGCCGGTCGGCCGATCCGCGGGACCTTGCGCCGCCGCAGCCCCGCCGCGCGCAGCCGGGTGACCAGCTCGCGCCCCGTGACGTGCTCGGCGCCCAGTTCCAGCGCGCGTGCGTGGAGCGGGCCGGGGATGTCGTAGTGGTCGCGGTCGAACGCGCGGGGGTCCACCCCCATCTCGTGGGCGAAGGCGTGCAGTTCCTCGTAGGAGCTGTCGCTGACCATGTGCGCGAACAGCCAGCCGTGCGGTCCGGGCCAGACGGCCGAGTCGATGAGGACGCTCATGAGGTGCGGGGCGCGCTGACGGCCCGCCACGGGACCGGGCTGGACATGACCATGGTGCTGGAGGGGCGGCCGTGTGCGGCGAGTGTGTCGATGACCTCCTCGAAGTGCTCCATGGAGCGGACCGCGACGAGCAGGACGCAGCAGTCGTCGCCGGTCACCCGGTGCACCTGGAGGATCTCGGGCAGTTCGAGCGAGGACTGCTCGCGCAGCAGGCAGTGGGCCCCGAAGCACTCCATGCGGACCAGGGCGGTCACCGGCAGCCCCGCGGCGGCGGGGTCCACGTGCGCGTGGTAGCCGGTGATCACCCCGCGGTCGGTGAGGCGGCGGACGCGGTCGGCGACGGCGGGCGCCGACAGGTTGACCCTGCGGGAGAGCTCGTTGAAGGACAGGCGCCCGTCCCGTTGCAGCTCGGTCAGGATGCGCTGGTCGACGCCGTCCAGCGGAGTTGCCAGTCGTGAGGCCATACTTTGCGTTCCCAAAGTCGGAGATCGTTAACTATGACGAATGTTAGGTCAACGCCCGGCTTGCGTGCTCATCGGCCATTCCTTTCCCGGTGTATCTGTCCGATGATGTGACCTCACGTAGACGGCACCGCGGACCGGGGCGATCCCCTGTACGGCGCGGTGCCCGCGCAGTCGCTCACGCAGTACCGACAAGGGGTCGTCATGCTCTCCACCACCGCCCAGCAGTGTCCGTTCGTTCCGGGTGGGGACGACAGCGGGGCCGAGGCGGCCCGGGCGCGCCGAGCCGAGTCCAACGAGGGGCAGCCCACGCTCTCCTTCGAGAAGAACACCCCCTATGTCGACTACGCCGGGATCGACACCCTGCTCGGCCTCCAGAGGCCGCGTACCACCGAGCCCGCCGAGTCCGCGTTCATCATCGCCACCCAGGTGATGGAGCTGCTGTTCTCCCTCGTCCAGGAGCGGTGGGAGGCGGCCCGCGACGCGCTGGAGGCCGACGACGTGCCCGGCGCGCTGGCGTGGCTGCGCCGGGCGTGCAACGCTCAGGACGTGCTCAACGACTCCTGGGGCCTGCTCGGGGACATGACCCCCACCGAGTTCAACCGGTTCCGGGACTCCTTCGGGGAGGCCTCCGGATTCCAGTCCTACGGCTACCGCAAGCTGGAGTTCCTGATCGGCAACAAGTCGGCCGCGATGATCCGGCCGCACAAGGCCATGCCCGGAGTGGCGAACGAGCTCGCGGACGTGCTGGAGCGCCCCGGCCTCTACGACGCCGCGCTGCGCCTGCTCCACCGCCGCGGCCTCCCGGTTCCCGGCGACCGCGTCGAGCGGGACTGGACGCGGGACTACGAGCCCAGCGCCGGGGTCGAGGCGGCGTGGACGGCCGTCTACGCCGACGACAAGCCCGGAAACGACCTGTTCCTGCTGGCCGAGGCGCTGCTCGACGTCGCGGAGCGGGTGACGCGGTGGCGTCACCGCCACCTCGTCGCCGTCAAGCGCACGATGGGCGCCAAGCCCGGCAGTGGCGGCTCCAACGGCCTCACCTGGCTGTCCCGCAACGCCGAACAGGACGTCTTCCCCGAACTGTGGTCGCTCCGCAGTTCAGTCTGACCACTACGCCGCACCGACAGCACGACCAGGAAGCAGGGACCGATGACGCCCACCACCCGTGAGGACTGCGTCGCGCTCGACGCCGCCGATCCCCTCGCCGCGTTCCGTGAGGAGTTCGTCCTCCCCGAGGGCGTGATCTACCTGGACGGCAACTCCCTGGGGGCGCTGCCGCGCTCCACCCCGGGCCGGGTCGCCGACATGATCGAGCGCGAGTGGGGCCAGGACCTCATCCGCAGCTGGAACGACGCGGGCTGGTGGGACAAGCCGCGCACCCTGGGCGCCAAGATCGCCCCCCTGGTCGGCGCCGCCACCGACGAGGTCGTCGTCGGCGACGGCACCTCCGCCAACCTCTTCAAGGCCGTGATCGCGGCACTGCGGATGTCCGACCGCTCCGTCGTGCTGGGCGAGGCGGGCAACTTCCCCACCGACCTGTACGTGACCGAGGGCGCCGTCGCACTGGCCGGAGCCGTCCAGCGCCGCGTGGACCCCGACGGCCCCGGGCTGGCGCAGGCCCTGGCCGCGGGCGACGTCGCGGTCCTGCTGCTCAGCCACGTGGACTACCGCAGCGGGACCCTGCGCGACATGCCCGGTATCACCCGGCTCGCCCACGAGCACGGGGCCCTGGTGGTGTGGGACCTGTGCCACAGCGTCGGCGCGGTCCCGATGGACCTGTCCGGCAGCGGGGCGGACTTCGCGGTCGGGTGCACGTACAAGTACCTCAACGCCGGTCCGGGCGCCCCCGCGTTCCTGTACGCCGCGCGACGCCACCACGCGGTCGCCGACCAGCCCGTCAGCGGATGGCACGGCCACGCCCGACCGTTCGACTTCTCGGGTGACTACGAGCCCGCACCCGGGGTCTCGCGCTTCCTGAGCGGCTCGCAGCCCCTCGTCGCGGATGCGGCGCTGGAGGCCTCCCTGGACGTGTGGGCCAAGGCGGACCTGACCCAGGTGCGCACCAAGAGCCTGGCGATGACCGACCTCTTCCTCGCCCGCGCCGCGGAGGCGGGGATCTCCTCGATCACCCCGTCCGAGCACGCCCGCCGCGGCAGCCAGGTGGCCCTCGTGCAGCCGGAGGAGGGGGCCGGGTACCCCGTCGTGCAGGCGCTCATCGCGCGCGGCGTGATCGGCGACTTCCGGGCCCCCGACGTCATGCGGTTCGGGTTCACGCCGCTGTACCTGCGCTACACGGACGTGTGGGACGCCGCGACCGCCCTGGTCGAGGTCGTCGGGTCGGGGGAGTGGCGCCAGGAGCGCTTCACCCGGCGAGGCAAGGTCACGTGACCTGTTCCTGGTACTCCGGACGGGCAACCGTCCGGAGTTCTCTTTGCCCCGGGCAGGGATGCGCCCGCCGTCGCTGACCTCTCCACTGGGCCGGCATTGCGTGGCCTTGACCGCGCCGCGCCCGACCCGCGCCGAGCCGTGACACGCCCCGTGACCTGTCGGCCCGTGGGCGGCCCCAATCCCACCTATCCCGCTTCGTGTCAACTCTCGCGAAGATATGACGCGGGCCACGAAGGAGTCCGCCCGACGTCCTCGGAAAAATTCGAGAGCCCCTGTCACCAGGGGTTTTTCGTGTTTCAGGGGGCCTTTTCGAAGACACTGCCCACGGTGGCCGCCTAAACACGCAAAGTCATTTTACCTGGAAGGCTTGCGTGCTTTACTTAAACGTGGGTTAGTGTCCTCGTGATCGCTTCGTTATGAGTTTTTAGCGAGCCGATGCCGAGCCCTTGACCGGCCGCGTGCCGCAAGGGAGTCGAGACCCTCATCGGGAACAGGGCCGCGCGAATCCACGCGCACGTGCCAGCGGACCGCCGAATTCCATCGGCGCCTCCCGTTCCCGCCCGCCACTCGCCGCCAGCGACGCGGGAGATCCCTGACATGACGCCCTCGCGGGGGCGCACCGAGCGTGCCCGCTTGTTCTGGAGCGTCATGCCCACGGTCTTCTCGGCCCTGTCGTCAACCTGGCCCTTAAATTTATGAGCAACGAAACTCCCATTCAGCACGGCGAAGTCAACGCGACCTACTTCTGGGACGACGGTTCCGGCATCAACGGGGACACAGGTGCCCCCGCTGGCGGAGAACCCATGCAGAAGGGGCTGTTCTCCAGTCCCAGCTGGCCGCTCGGCACCGAGGGTTACATCGTCTACGAAGGCGAAGAGCACGAGTTCTTCATCGGTGACCGCGGTCCCGGAGAGCCCTCCACCGACTGCGACGTGCTGCTCGACATCGACGGCAAGACCTTTGCCGACATGATGGGTACGAGCTTCGACGAGAACAGCCTGACCGTCGGTGGCGGCAACGGCCACGCCGAGGTCGAGTACTACATCACCGAGTGGGGCGACGGCAACGGGACCGAGGGTGCCCCGCACCCGTTCCAGGAGCCCGGCAACAAGTGTGAGGACGCCGTCTCCCCCCTCCCCGAGGAGGAGCCCGAGGAAGAGCCCGAGGAGGAGTCCGCGAAGGAGACCTCCGACGACGACGCCGAGCAGGCTGCAGAGGAGGAGCAGGAGCAGGCCGAGGAGGCCGCGGCCGCTGAGGGGCAGGACGACGGTGGCGAGGGCGGCACGACCGCCGAGACCGCCGCGAACGACCTCTCCGGCGCCGAGCTCACCGGTGCGGACGGCGTCATGAGCGGCACGGGTCTGCTGACCCTGGCCATCATCCCGGCGATCCTGATCGCGCTGTTCTTCGCCTGGACCCGTCGCCCGGCCGGCCAGCACGCCGGTTCCGCCGACGGCGAGGGCAACGGCCTGATGGCCGAGAGCAACGGGCGCCACAGCCTGGGCTCCGGCATCAGCGCCCTGTTCGACAGGCTGCGCGGCAACAAGTAACACGCCGGGTGTCCTCCGGGTAGCCCCGGAGGACACCCCGCACATGCGGTTCCCGAAGGGCCGCGGCCGACAGGCCGCGGTCCTTCGCCGTGTCCGGGCCGCGCGTGGGGCGGAGTCCGCGCACCCGGGCCGGGGGTTCGTGTGAGGGGCCCGGAGACGGAAGACGCCCTTCAGACCTCCCGGATCTCGTCGGCCAACTCCCGGCGCCGGCGTTCCAGCAGCGGTGGGATCGTGGAGTAGACGTTCCCGAACAGCGTGTCCGGGCCGGGGCCGTCCTTCCGCGCCATGCGTTCGCGCACGGTGGAGGCGACCCCTTCCGCCTCGGCGGCGAAGGCGGCCAGGGCCCGCTCGGTCTCTCCGCGGTCCCCCAGCAGGCCCTCCTTCCGCAGAAGGGCCTCCGACCGGGCGATCGGGTCGCGCTCGCGCCAGTGCTCGGCCTCCGGCCCGTCCCGGCGGGGCCGGGGCGCGTCCGGGCCGGTGCCGGGATCCCCCGGGTACGCCACCGCCTCCACGACGGCCGGACCGCCCCCCTCCCTGGCCTCCGCCAGGGCCTGGGAGACGACCGCGTACACGGCGGCGGCGTCGTTGCCGTCGACGTGGTACCCCTTCATGCCGTGGCCGACGGACCTGTGCGCAGGCGCGGGGGCGGTCCGACGGTGCAGGGGCACGCTGATCGCCCAGTGGGTGTTCCGCACCAGGAAGACCACGGGGGCGTTCCACACGGCGGCGAAGTCGTAGGCCTCGTGGGCGTCGCCCTCGCTGGTGGCCCCGTCGCCCATCAGCGCGAGGGCGGCCACGTCCCGGCCCCTGCTCCGGGCGGCGTAGGTGAGGCCGACCGCGTGGGAGGCGTTCGTGGCCAGGGGCGTGCACTGCGGCGCGCACCGGTAGCGGTGCGGGTCGTACCCGGGGTGCCAGGCGCCCCGGAAGAGGGTGAGGGTCTCCACCGGGTCGACCCCGTGGGTGACCAGGGCGACGCTGTCGCGGTAGCTGGGGAAGAGCCAGTCCTGTTCCGACAGGGCCAGCACGCCGCCGACCTGGGAGGCCTCCTGCCCCGTCGACGACGGGTACACGGCGAGGCGGCCCTGGCGGGCGAGCGCGCTGGCCTGCTGGTTGAAGCGGCGGCCGATGACCATGGCGCGGTGGAGGTCGGCGAGCCGGGTGCTGCCGGGAGCGGTGAACAACGGGTGTTCCACACGGCGGCCCAGCCGGTCCACGAGACGCACGGGCTCCGCCGGCAGGGGCCGGGGAACCGGACGAGATCGCTCATCGGTGTGCTTCATGTCTTGAATATGCGGTGAATCACCCCATATTGTCGATGTCCCCGGGCTGATGCTGGACGAACTGTTCGGTAGGCCGTCAGAGCGGTACGGATGGTCTCGCGCGTGCTTCGTGTGAGCGCTATGAGGTGAGACACATGGCCGTGCGACTGGACGACACCGACCGCCGCATCATCGCCCTCCTGCGCGACGACGGGCGCATGTCCATCCGCGCGGTCGCGGAGCAGGCCCACATCTCGCGGGCCAACGCCTACTCCCGGCTCGAACGGCTCAGGGACGAGGGGGTCATCCGCGGGTTCACGGCCGTCATCGACCCCGAGAAGTACGGCACGGCCCTGTCCGCGTACGTGTCCGTGCGCATCGAGCAGCACTCCTGGGAGAGGTTCCGCGGCTACCTGCGCGACATCCCGGAGGTCGACCACGCGGCGCTCGTGTCCGGCGACGTCGACCTGCTCCTCCTCGTCCGCGTCACCGATGCGGCCGCGTTGCGCACCTTCGTCCTCGAACGCCTCCAGCGCCTCCCCGAGGTCAAGAGCACACAGACCATGTTCATCCTCGACGAGCCGCCCCTGTGACGCCGCCGTGCGGCCCCCGCCCCCGCCGCGGGGCCCGTTCGGCGGGCGGCCGTTCGCCCCCGACCGGACCCCGGAGCACGCCCTAGCCTGGTCCCATGCCCGAGTACCGCGTCGTCGACGCCTTCACCGACCGGCCCCTGGCCGGGAACCCCGCCGCCGTCCTGGTTCTGGACGACGCCTACCCCGATGCCTGGGCGCAGGGGGTCGCGGCCGAGTTCAACCTGTCCGAGACCGCCTTCGCACGTCCCGTCGACGACCCCGGGGCCGACTACGAACTGCGGTGGTTCACCCCGACCGTGGAGATCGACCTGTGCGGACACGCGACCCTGGCCACCGCGCACGCCCTCACCGAACTCGGTGAGCCCGGCCCCTTCCGCTTCACCACCCGCAGCGGCATCCTCACCGCCACCCGGGAGGAGGGCCTGATCTGGATGGACTTCCCGTCCAAGCCGCCGAGGCCGGTCGAGCCCCCGGCGGGCCTGGCCGAGGTCCTGGGGGCGCAGCCCCTGTGGGTGGGCCTGGGCGGTGCGGACGACCTCCTCGTCGAACTCGCCGACGAGGCCGCCGTCCGGGGACTGGCCCCCGACCTGGCGGCGATCGCCGCACTGCCCTTCCACCTGGTCATCGTCACCGCCAGGGCGGAGGAGGGTCCCGACTTCGTCTCCAGGGTCTTCGCCCCCGCCGTCGGGGTGCCCGAGGACCCGGTGACCGGCAGGGCCCACACGGTCCTCACCCCGTTCTGGGCCGAACGGCTGGGGAGGGCGGAGCTGTCCGCCCACCAGGCCTCCGCGCGCGGCGGCGACCTTCTGCTGAAGGACCGGGGCGACCGGGTGCTGATCGGCGGTGAGGCCGTGTCGGTCGCCACCGGTACCCTGCACCTTTAGAGCCCACCCGCCGAGGGGCGGTGACGGGGCTCGCCGGGCCCCGGGGACGGGCAGTCGGGAGGAGCGACCCATGGAGAAGTGGGCCACGAAGGAAGAGATCATCGCCGTCCGGGAACGGCTTGAGGCCGCCGACCCGCGTTGGCGGCGTCCCGCCGCCTACGCCGTCGGCGTCATCCGCGACGGCAGGACCGAGTTCACCCTGACCAACCGGGGCGGCAACTACCTTCCGGCGGTGATCCTGGCCAGGGTGGCCGGCCACTCCTCCGGCAGCGCCGCCTACCCCCTGTCCGTCGAGCAGCTGGAGACGGCGGAGGCCGAGCTGGCCCCGGCCGAGGCGTGCGCGGACTTCGACCACCCCAACCTGCGCCACTGGAGGGACCTCATCGCCGAGGTCACCGGGAAGGGCGGCCAACTGATCGCGGTGTTCCTGGGGGACCTGGCCGACGAGCCCGTCGACGAGCACGACCGGGCCCTGCGCTCTGCGCTGGACGCGTAGCTCCTGACCTGGAGCGACCCCGGGCCGCAGCGGCCGGGGGGCGCGCCGGCGAGTGCCGCCCGGGCGTGCGGGGCCGTCGAAGGGGAACTCGGGGCCGACGGAATCACGGTTTCCCCCGCGCGGCATCCGGACTTCCGGTAGAACTGAACGCGAGGCACCTCCCCACCCCTCCCGGGGAGGTGCCCGCCACACCCCGTCCCGGGACACCCCCTTGGTACCGGGAAGCCGTGTGGAGCCCCCCGAGAGATCGGTCCCGGCGCCCCCCGGGGCCGATCTCTCCAGGGAGAGGGCCCCTGCGAGCGGTCCGCGCGCAGACGCGGTTCGCCGCGTTCGCCCGGCGGTACACGGCCGACCCGGTCCGGGTCCGGGTCGTCACGGCGGTCATCGACGGAGTCCTGCCGCACAGCCCGCTCGGCGACGCCAAGCCCACCGCCGACGAGTTCGAGGCCCTCCCCACCGACGTGCCCCAGGCCCCCGGACGCGGCCCCGTAGCCGCTGGAGCCCCTCCGGACTGCGTGAACGCGGTTGTCCACAGGCCCTCTGCGAGGTTCTCCGGAAAGATCTAACCTGTCCCGGAGGATCATCCGAAACCAGGGGGACACTGATGGCGGAACGGTACGGGGGCGGCGGCCAGGGGCGCCGGTACGGCGGGGGCGGCGGCCGCGGGGGCGGGCGCGCACCCGAGCCCGAGCCCGTCCGGGGGGTGCGCGACGAGGCCAGGCTCTCGTCGGAGCTCCTCCGGATGGACGGCGCCTCCTACGGGCGCTACAAGTCCCTGCGGGGGGACTGGGACTTCGGCGACTTCACCCTGACCGTGCAGCGCGTCCAGTCCGACCCGTTCGCGCCGCCCTCGCGCGTGCGCGTGCTCGTACCGGACGCGGGCGTCCCCGAGAGCGCGTGGGGCGACCCGGTGCGCCGCCGCGCCACCGCCGACTACCTGGGGCGCCGCGCCCGCAGACTGCTCCGGGGGTCACTGCTCAAGATCGACACCGGGGGCCAGGAGGTCATCGAACGCTCCTCCTGCCGCCTCACCGACGGTGGCGTCGAGTTGGACATCGGCATCGACCTGCCGGGCCACGGCCGCCGTATCGACGGCCGCACCGCCGAACGTGAGCTGTGCCGGACCCTGCCCTCGCTGGTCGACGACCTCGACTGGGAGGAGGTCGACACCGCCGAGGCCGTGGCCTTCGCGGACAGCGTCGCCGACACGGTCGCGCTGCGCGACCAGCTGGAGGGCGGGGGACTGGTCGCCTTCGTCGCCGACGGTGCGGTCCTTCCGCGCCTCAGCGGCGTCAGCGACCAGCCCATGTCGGACGGCGCGGTGCCCTTCGAGTCCCCGCCGAGCCTGAGGGTCAGTGTCGACCTGCCGCACCGGGGCACCGTGAGCGGGATGGGAGTGCCGGAGGGCATCACGCTCATCGTCGGCGGAGGCTTCCACGGCAAGTCCACCCTGCTGCACGCGTTGGAGCGCGGGGTCTACGACCACCTACCCGGGGACGGCCGCGAGCTGGTGGTGACGCGGGACGACGCCGTCAAGATCCGTGCGGAGGAGGGACGGCGTGTCGAACGCGTCGACGTGAGCCCGTTCGTACGCAACCTCCCCACCGGTGCGGACACGAGCGACTTCCGCACCGAGAACGCCTCGGGCTCCACCTCCCAGGCCGCCAACATCTGCGAGGCCGTGGAGGCCGGGTCCCGCACGCTTTTGGTCGACGAGGACTCCACGGCCACCAACCTGATGATCCGTGACGAGCGCATGCAGGCGCTCGTCCACGGTGACCGCGAGCCGCTCGTGCCGTTCATCGACCTCGTCCGGCCCCTGCACCGGGACCACGGGGTGTCCACGGTCCTGGTCATGGGCGGCAGCGGCGACTACTTCGACGTCGCCGACCAGGTGATCCTGCTGGACGCCTACCACCCGCACGACGTCACCGAACGGGCGTCCGAGCTGGCCCGCGAGCGCACCGACGCCGACTTCGGGGCGCCGCGCGCCCGGGTGGTCGACCCCGGCTCGGTGGACGACAGCACCACGCGGGGCAGGGGCAGGATCAAGCGCCGCGACATGGACGTGCTGGTGTTCGGTGAGAGCGACGTCGACGTGCGGTCCGTGGAGCAGTTCGTCGACCCGGGCCAGATCGTCGGTGCGGGGCTCGCCCTGCGCCAACTCGTGGCCGGCCGCCACGTGGACGGAGCGCGCACCCTGGCCGAGGCGCTCGACTCCCTGGAGGAGGCCCTGGCCGTGAAGGGTGTCACCCTGCTCGGTGACGACTTCGGGGGAGACTACGTCCTGCCGCGCCGGTTCGAGGTCGCCGCCGTCCTCAACAGGCTGCGTACTCTCCGGGTCGCCGACCAGCGCCGGACCGGGTGAGGACGCCGGCGTCCCGGGCGGTTTCGGCGCGGTCGGACGGTGGTCTTCGGCTTCCGCACCGGCGCGGGCACCACGGGCAGGGTGGCAGGGTGGACGCGGGGCGTTCTCCCGAGGCAGGCCCGAGGGGCCGCCGCCACGGGCCGGTGCGGTGGGCGGGTGTGACAGGTGTCCCATGGCAGGCCTGAGGGGGGATCCGGTCGGTATTGTGGGAAAGCAGGGCACAGCCTCCCGAGAGGTGCGACGCCGGGCCCTCCCCGGTCGTGCCCCGGCGGTTGGACCGCCGTGAGGACCCAGCCCTGCGAATCCGACCATTTCTGGAGAAGAGAACCCGGTGCGTGATCCCGCAGACCTGTACGAACTCCATCCCGGCTTCGACGACATCGCCGGGCTGGCGATGCTGGTCTGTCTGGACGGCTTCGTGGACGCCGGACACGCCGGGCGCCAGGTGGCCGCGGCCCTGTTCGACCGCTTCGACGCCGAGGAGGTCGCGACGTTCGACACCGACCGGCTCGTGGACTACCGGTCCCGACGGCCGTCGATGACCTTCGTCGAGAACACCTGGACCGACTACGAGCCGCCCAAGCTCGCCCTGTACCGGATGCACGACGAGGAGAACGCGCCCTTCCTGGTCCTGCACGGCCTTGAGCCGGACCGCGAGTGGGAGGCCTTCGCCGCCGCCGTCGTCGAGCTGGTCGAGCGGTTCTCCGTGTCGCTGTCCATCAGCACGCACGGCGTGCCCATGGCGGTGCCGCACACCCGTCCGGTCACGGTCACCCCGCATGCCACCCGCCCGGAGCTGGTGGAGGGCCACACCCCGTGGATCGGCCGGATCGAGGTGCCCGCCAGCGCCACGGCGCTGCTGGAGTACCGCCTGGGGGAGGGCGGCCACGACTTCGTCGGCTACGCCGTCCACGTCCCCAGCTACCTGGCCCAGTCCCAGTACCCGCGGGCCGCCATCGCCGCCGCCGGGTACGTGGCGGGGGCGACCGGACTGGCGCTGCCCACCAGCGGGCTGGAGGAGGTCGCCGGGGCGACCGACGTCGACATCGCCGAGCAGATCGCGGCTTCTGAGGAGGTCCAGCGTGTCGTGGCCAACCTGGAGCGCCAGTACGACGACATCATGTCCTCACGGACCGACCCCGAGGAACGCCCCACCCTCCCGCTGGCCGACGACGAGGCCGAACTGCCCACCGCCGACGAGCTCGGCGCGGAACTCGAACGCTACCTCGCCGAGCGCGAGGGCGACGGAAACGGATGACCGTGTTCTACCAGATTGTCTTCCGCTCGGTCCTGCGCCACATGGACGCGGAGAAGGTGCACCGGATGAGCTTCGCCGCGCTGCGCGGCGTGACCGCGATCCCCGGAGTGGCCCCGGCCATGGAGAAGGTGCTCGGGCCGCGTGAGCCGGAGCTGACCGTGCGCGCCCTGGGACGGGAGTTTCCCGGGCCGCTGGGCATGGCCGCGGGCTTCGACAAGAACGCGGAGAGCCCGTCCGGGCTGGCCGCGCTCGGCTTCGGGTTCGTCGAGATCGGCACGGTCACCGCCCAGCCGCAGCCGGGCAACCCCGCCCCGCGCCTGTTCCGGCTCGTCGGGGACCGGGCGATCGTCAACAGGATGGGGTTCAACAACGAGGGCTCCGCCCTGGTCGCCGAACGCCTGCACCACCAGCGCGGCGGACGCCGCCCCGTGCTCGGCGTGAACATCGGCAAGACCAAGGTGACGGCCGAGGCGGACGCCCCCGCCGACTACGCCCTCAGCGCCCGGCGCCTGGCCCGGTACGCCGACTACCTGGTGGTCAACGTCAGCTCCCCCAACACCCCGGGGCTGCGCAACCTCCAGGGCGTGGAGCAGCTGCGGCCCCTGCTCGCCGCCGTCCGCGAGGCGCTCACCGAGGCCGGTCACCCGACCCTGCCCCTGCTGGTGAAGATCGCCCCCGACCTGGCCGACGCGGACGTCGACGCGGTCGCCGACCTCGCCCTTGCCGAGGGGCTGGACGGCATCATCGCCACCAACACCACCATCTCCCGCGAGGGGTTGGCCGCCTCCGCCGACGAGGTGGAGGCGGCCGGTGCGGGCGGTCTGTCCGGAGCCCCGCTCCGGGAGCGGTCGCTGGAGGTGCTGCGCCGCCTCCGCTCCCGCGTGGGCGACCGCGTCACCCTGGTCGCCGTCGGCGGTATCGAGACCCCCGAGGACGCGTGGGCGCGTATCCGCGCCGGGGCGACCCTCGTGCAGGGCTACACGGGCCTGATCTATGGAGGCCCCCTCTGGCCGCGCCGCATCCACCGCGGCCTGGCCAGGCTGGTCCGCCGGGCCGGGTACAACTCGGTCGGCGAGGCGGTCGGCGCCGACGTCCCCGACACCGGCCGGGCCCCGGAGACCGCCGCCGTCTGACGCCCGTCCCGCCCGGGGCCGGTGACCCTCCGGGCGGATTCCAGGGTTCCCGGCCCCGCGGCGTGCCTGGGGTGCCCAGGGCCCGCTCCCGGGGTGCCGCGGTCCGGGGTACCCCGCCGGGCACGGCCGGTACCGGCCGGTACCGGCCACCGTTCCTCCGCCGGCCGCCTACCGGTACTCGGGTACGGTGATGCCCTCGGCGGGGTAGGACTCGCCGGGCTCGGGGTCGCCGACCACCTGGCTGACGGTCGCGAACTCGTAGCCCTCCTCCCGCAGCCGATCGATGAGCTGCGGGGTCGCGGCGAGGGTCGGCGCGAGCGTGTCGTGCATGAGCACCACCGAACCGGGGCCGACGTCGCCCATGACGCCGTCGACGATCTCCTCCGGGGACAGGCCCGTCCAGTCCTGGCTGTCCAGGTTCCACAGGACCTGGGCCATGCCCTGGCGGCCGATCTCCTCGACCACCGGTCCCGAGGTGTCGCCGAAGGGCGGCCGGAACAGGTCGACGTCCTGGCCCGTCTGCCGTCGGACCATCGCGCTGACCGCCGCGACCTGCCCGGGGAGGTCGTCCTCGTCGAAGTACTTCGTCATGTGCTCGTGGAGGTCGTTGTGGCTGGCGATCTCGTGCCCCTCGGCGTAGGTGCGCCGCAGCACGCCCGGCCGGGTCAGCGTCGGGTCGCCGTTGAGGAAGAACGTCGCCGCCACCTCCTCCTCGGCCAACAGGTCCAGGAGCGCCGGGGTCCCCTCGGCGGGGCCGTCGTCGTAGGTCAGTGCGACGCACCTGACCTCCGGGGCCCGGCAGTCCAGGTCCGGGTCGCCGGCGGCGACCACCCCCGGGGCCGGCGGGACGGACTCCGCCTCGGTGGCGGGAGGGTCGACGGCCAGCACGGGCTCTTCCACCGCCGACGCCGCCCGGGCGCGCTCGCCCAGGTCGGACAGGAGCGGAGCCGCCTCCTCGGACGGCACCACCGCGACGATCCTGCCCGGCTCCGACGTGGGCGGGTGGCCGACCACGATCGGGGACAGGTGCCCGTCGTCGAACTCCACCAGCAGGTCGCCGTCGGCGTTGAACCCCATCGAGTCGTACGTGCGCATCACGGGGTGCAACCCCTCCGGGTCCACGTCCTCGTCGCCGGCCAGCTTCTCGCGCACGATCCCGTCGAGTGCCCCCAGGGCGGTGTGGTCGGCCAGCAGTTCCGTCGCGTACGCGGTGTGCCCGGTCTCCGAGTCATACCAGTACGTCCCGTATCCCCGGCGCTGACCGTGCAGGTCCTCCTCGGTGCGCACCAGGCGCACACCCAGGACCCCGTTCCCGGCGGCCACGACCTCCCAGCCGATCGCCAGGCGCACGGGGTCGCGGCTGGCCCCCCGGAAGTCCCGTACCTCGCGGTCGACCTGCTCGGCCAGACCCGCGGCGAACGCGTCGGCACCCTCGAAGGTGGGGTAGGCGATGTCGAGGTCCACGCCGTCGGGCTGGTGGGGGTGGTCCCCGAAGTCGCCGGCGTCACCTGTCCACTCGGAGACCTCCTCACCGGCCTCGTCCAGTAGCACGGTCATCAGCTCCGGGTCCGCACCCCCCGCGGCTCCGCCGGTGCCGCAGGCGGCCAACGGCAGGAACAGTGCCGCCACCGCCGAGCCCGTCCGACGCGGACCGCGCCGAGCGGTCACCCCGCGCACACGTGGCCAGAGGACCGGGCCAGGACCCCGGCGGGACTCGGCCTGGCCAGGACGAACTCGGCTCGACGACAACACCGGTCTCCCTCATCCCTGGGCGGGTGCTCACGTGGTTGATGGCAGCAACATAGGGGACGCCGTCCGTGCGCCTGTGGCGGTGACCACATGTGGTCACCGCCACAGGGCGGGTCGTGGTCCGTATTCGACCCGCACCCGCCCGAAGCGTCCCGGGACGCCCGTTCCCCACCGCCGTCCCGGGGCTCACAGGAGTTGCGGCGCGGGGTCAGACCGTCTCGTCGCCGGTGCCCGCCCCGCCCTCCCCGTCCGTCGGGGCGGGCGGTTCGGGGGCTCCGTCGACGTAGGTCTCGCCCGGCGTCGTCGTGCCGAGGAGCTGGGTGACGGTGACCATCGTGTAACCGCTCGCGTCGAGTTCGCGGATGATCGTGCGGGAGGCGTCGATCGTCGTGCCGTGGATGTCGTGCATGAGGATGATCGCCCCGGGGGAGGCACCGTCCACGGCCCGGTCGGCGACCACGGACGCCTTCCGGTCCTTCCAGTCGTTGGTGTCGATGCTCCACAGGATCTGGGCCAGGCCCAGATCCGCGGTCACCGACGCGACCTCCTCGTCGGTGGACCCGTAGGGGGGCCTCATGAGGTCCATGGTGTAGCCGGTCTCGCGGTACACCAGGGCCTGCACGATGTCGAGGTCCGAGCGGATCCCGCCCGCGCCCAGACCTGCCAGGTCGGGGTGGTTGAGGGTGTGGTTGGCCAGCTCGTGGCCCTCCGCGTAGGTACGCCTCACGGTCCGCGGATCCTCCATCACCGGGTGGCCGGTGACGAAGAACGTGGCACGGGCGTCGTACTCGGCGAGCATGTCCAGCAGTTCGGGGGTGCGCCCGCCGGGGCCGTCGTCGTAGGTCAGGGCCACGCACTTGGTGTCGGGATCGGAGCAGTCGACGTCTTCGTCCACGGCCGACACCGTCCCGGGCGGGGTCGGCTCCCGGCCGTCCTCGACCGCCTCGGGCGGATCGGCGACGGCGAAGTCGCGGACCCCCCGGGTCGCGGCGTGCGACGCGCGCTCACCGAGGTCGGATAGGAGGGGGCCGGACTCCGAGGCGTCGACGACCGCGTGGGTCCGGCCCTCGCCGACGGGGGAGACCTGTCCGGCGTCGAACTCCACGACGAGGTCGCCGTCGGGGTTGAACCCCACGGAGTCGTACAGCGAGCTGATCGGGTGGACGGCGTCCGGTGCGGCGGCCTCGGGGAGGGCGTCCCGCACCAGGCCGTTCAGCTCCTCCAGCTCCTCCTGCCCTGCGACCAGGGCTGTGGAGGGGTGGGTGGTGCCGGTCAGGGAGTCGTACCAGTAGGTGGTGTACCCCTCCCGGGTTCCCTCGGAGTCGGTCTCCTCACGGGTCACCCGTACCCCGACGATGTCGTCGTTGGCCGCCGTCAGGTTCCATGCGGACTCGAAGGAGACCGCGCCGGGGTTGGCCGTCTCGAAGGCGTCCACCTCGGCGGAGAGTTCGCGCTCCAGGAAGTCGCTCAGCGGGTCGGCGTTGGGGACGACCGGGTAGGCGACCTCCGTGGCCACGCCGCCCTCGCGGTCGAGGCCGGACTCGGTCAGGTCCACCACGTCGCCGGGATCCACCACGGTTAGCCCGTCTGGTTCGCCGGTCGCGGGCAGGTGTTCGTCGGGTTCGCCGTCATCGGCGGCGGGGAAGGCGTCGCCCACGTGTTCGGGGGCGAGGGCGCCGCGGGGGGCGGCGGCGGGCCAGACCAGCCCCGCGACGACCGCCAACGCGACCGCGATCGTGAACAGGGGGCGATCGGGGGCCATGGTCGGATGGGACTGCTTGTTCACCAGGGGTTCTCCACGTTCATCTACAGACGAACGTTCGCGGGGAGCACAGGGGAGGACTCGGCCGCGCAACGCTTCATTTCGGGTGTGACGTCGGCCGCGTAGCGGGGGTTCACGCTGTTTGCGGCCGGGGGCACAGGGCTGCACGCCGGGTACAGGGGCGGAGGGGGTGCTCCCTATACTTGCAGGCGTGGAAGGTACATGTTCCACCCCAGAGCCCGGGCCCCGCCCGGAAGGGGAGGGGCGTGTCGCAAGAGGGAACCCGGTGTGACTCCGGGACTGCCCCGCAGCGGTATGAGGGAACGAACGTCGCCATAAGCACTGGTAATCCGGTCGGTAATGTCGGAAACCGGGAAGCGGTGGCCAGTAGGAGGACGGTGTCGGCACCGTCCGCGCCCTCGAGTCCGAAGACCTGCCTCCGCCCGGCGGCGCACCCGTGCCGCCGGTGGTCCCGTGCCCCGAGGGAGGGCCGAGGAGCGGCAGCAGGTGCACACGCCCGCGGTGTGGCCTCCGGCATGCCCGCGTCCTCGCTCGCCTCGCGGCCGGTACCCGGCTTTCGACGAGGGAGAGAAGCTCATGTCCTACACCTCCGGGGCCTCCCGGCCCTCCGTGCGCTCCACCGTGCACGGATACCCGAGGATCGGCCCGAACCGCGAGCTCAAGCGCGCCAGTGAGTCGTACTGGAAGGGCGGGACGACCGCGGACGAGCTGGACGGCATCGCCGCCGACCTGCGCAGGGGCGTCTACGCCCAGCTGCGCGAGGCGGGTGTCGACGACATCCCGTCCAACACGTTCTCCTACTACGACCACGTCCTGGACACCGCTGTCCTGTTCGACCTGGTGCCCTCCCGGTTCACCTCTCCGGCCGCCGCCGGCGACCGCGACGAGGAGCTGCGCCGCTACTTCGCGCTCGCCCGCGGCGAGCAGGGCGCTCCGCCGCTGGAGATGACCAAGTGGTTCGACACCAACTACCACTACCTGGTCCCCGAGCTGTCGCCGAGCACCCGCCCCCGCCTGGTCGGCGACAAGCCCGTCGCCGAGTTCCGCGAGGCCTCCGAGGCCGGCTTTTCGACCCGTCCGGTCCTGGTCGGCCCGCTCACCTTCCTCCTGCTGGCCAAGGCCGCCGACGACGCCCCCGAGGGATGGAGGCCCATCGAGCTGCTCGACCAGCTCCTGGACGCCTACGCCCAGCTCCTCGCGGACCTCGCGTCCGCGGGCGCCACCGAGGTGCAGGTGGACGAGCCGATCCTGGCCACCGACGAGGGGCGCGCCGCCGTCGGCCTCCTGGAGCGCGCCTACCAGCGCCTGGGCTCCCTCACCGAGCGCCCCTCCCTCCTGGTCTCGACCTACTTCGGTTCCATCGGAGCCGCCGCCCTGCGCGTCCTGAAGGACTCTCCGGTCGAGGCCGTCGGCCTGGACCTGGTCACCGACGGCGAGGGCATCGACGACCTGGTGAAGGTCTCCGGGCTGGGCGGCACCCGTCTGGTCGCCGGGGTGGTGGAGGGCCGCAACGTCTGGCGCACCGACGTCCCCGCCGCCGTGGCCACGCTCGGTACCCTGCTCGCCCTCACGGACGAGCTCACCGTGAGCACGTCCTGCTCGCTCCTGCACGTGCCGATCGACCTGGACGCGGAGACCTCCCTCGCCCCCGAGCTGCGCGAGGCGCTGGCCTTCGCCAAGCAGAAGGCGCAGGAGACGGCACTCCTCGGCCGCGTCCTCTCCGAGGGGGCGGAGGCCGAGTACACGGGTGGCGGCGCCGGCGGCAACCCCGCCTTCACCGACGCGCGCGTGCGCGCCCGCCTGGCCGCCCTGGGCCCGGACGCCTACGAGCGCCCCCAGAACCGCGGCACCCCCGTGGACACCCCGCTGACGACGACCACCATCGGGTCGTTCCCGCAGACCGCGGAGCTGCGCCGTGCCCGCGCCGCGCACCGCCGCGGCGAGCTCGCGGAGGAGGCCTACAAGCAGATCCTCCGTGAGGAGATCGACCGGGTCGTCGCCCTCCAGGAGGAGATCGGCCTCGACGTGCTCGTGCACGGCGAGCCCGAGCGCAACGACATGGTCCAGTACTTCGCCGAGCAGCTGGAGGGTTACGCCACCACCGGGAACGGTTGGGTGCAGTCCTACGGTTCGCGGTGCGTGCGTCCGCCGATCCTGTTCGGCGACGTCTCGCGCCCCGAGCCGATGACCGTCGAGTGGATCACCTACGCCCAGTCGCGTACCGACAAGCCGGTGAAGGGCATGCTGACCGGCCCCGTGACCATGCTCGCCTGGTCGTTCGTGCGCACCGACCAGCCGCTCGGGGAGACCGCCCGCCAGGTGGGTCTGGCTCTGCGCGACGAGGTCGCCGACCTGGAGCGCGCCGGTATCCGCCACATCCAGGTGGACGAGGCGGCCCTGCGCGAGCTCCTGCCGCTGCGGGAGGAGCGACGCGGGGCGTACCTGGACTGGGCGGTGAACTCCTTCCGCCTGGCCACGTCCGGTGTGTCCCCGTCCACGACGATCCACACGCACATGTGCTACTCGGAGTTCGGTCTGATCGTCGGGGGGATCGAGGCGCTGGACGCCGACGTGACCAGTGTCGAGGCCGCCCGTTCCCGTATGGAGCTGGTGGAGGACCTGGGCCGCCGCGGCTACAAGCGGGGGATCGGACCCGGCGTGTACGACATCCACTCCCCGCGTGTGCCGTCGGTGGAGGAGATCGAGGGCTCGCTGCGGCTGGCCGTCGCGCACATCGACGCCGGGAACCTGTGGGTCAACCCCGACTGCGGTCTGAAGACGCGCGGTTACGCCGAGGCGGAGCAGGCCCTGCGCAACATGGTGGAGGCGGCCCGCCGGGTGCGCGCCGACCTGCCGGGCGCCCGCTAGAGGAGCCCTCCGGGGCCTTCCGCCTCCGCGCCGGGGCGCGGTAAGCGGAGAGGGGCCGCGGCGAAAGCCGCGACCCCTCTCCGCCTGCGGTGGACGGTCAGGTGCCGACCACGGCCAGCGCGTCGGCGCCGGCGTTGAGCATGAGCTCCTCGACGTTGTCGGGGAGGACCAGGTCCTCTGCGGAGTCCTCACCGGTGAAGGACGGGTGCAGCTGGTACGTGATCTGGACGGTCATGTTCGAGGTCCGCACCAGCAGGACGGCCTGCGGGATGAGGTCGCCGACGAAGTCGTACTTGGTGAGGATGAAGTGGGCCTCGTCCCCGAGCTCCACCTCCTTGCTCTCCTCCACGTCGTCGGCGTCGTACAGGGTGCTGTACTCGCTCTCGCCGGTGATCTGTTCGACCGTGTCCTGGAACTGGGTCGTGGCGGCCTCGACGGAGTCGGCGGCGGAGTACGGGGTCTGGTACACGACCTCGAAGGAGGCGTAGCCGTCGGAGGCGTTGCCCTCCGGGGGCGTGGCGTCGAGGGTGTCGCAGTACGAGTTCTCGTCGCGGACGGACTTGTTGCCGCCGTCGGTGATGAGGAAGTCGGACGTGACCTGCTCGGTGAAGGCGTCGCAGGGCTCGGTGGGGACGGAGTAGGGGGGCTCCCCCGCGGGGGCCGCGTCGGTGTCCGGCTCCGGGGCCGGCTCGTCGTCGCCTCCGGCCGTCTCCTCCGCGCTCGCCGAGGGCTCGCCCCCGCCCGGTGTGGCGACGGTCGTCCCGTTGTTGCCGTTGGTGACCAGCATGACCACGACCGCGATCACGAGGACGATGATGATCGCGCCGCCGCCGATGACGACCCACAGGCCGGCCTTGCCGCCGCCCTGGGGCTGCGGGGGCTGTTGGGGCTGGGGGTATCCGGGGCCACCGCCGTAGGGGGGCTGGCCGCCGCCGTACATCTGCTGGTCCTGGCCGGGAAAGCCCTGGCCGGGACCAGTGGGGGCACCGTATCCGGGCTGGCCGCCCGTGTTCGGGGCACCGTAGGGGGGCTGGCCCCCGCTGTTGTCCCCGCCACCGTAGGGGTTCTGCGGTGGTTGGTTGTAAGGTCCGTTTTCGCTCATGGCTCCCCTCGCCCGTGATGTGCTGGCCGTGTTGTCTGGGACGCGTGTGAGCGCCTGTGGGTTCTCACGACTTCCCGGACCGCGCGATCGTGCCGGAGCACGCTCGCAGTGACCCGGGGCCGTGTGAGGGGAGGCGCACCTACCGCTACTGCCTTCCCGCGGGCGAGGGCGGAGGAGTGGGGCGGGGCGTTCCCCGTCTCTGTGAGGAGGGTCCCGGGGGCCGGGGGTGCCGATCACAGGTGGTCGGTGCCGGAGGATTCCTTCGGACCGAGGTCGGGACGTGTGCATCCTAACCGCGGGGTGTGTCCTCGCGGCAGCCCGGACCAGGGGTAACAGGGTGAATCGTCATTGTTTCGTGTCGATTGCGTGCGAGGTCATGGTTCGCGTGACTCAATCGTGACGCCGGTTCCTGGACTCCGGGGTCGGGTCCGGGGTATTGGGGGTGTCTGTCCGGTACGGAACCTCCGGCGCCGAGGGTCACCCGAGGCCCCTCCCGTCGTCACCGCGCGTGGGTGCGTGGGTGCGTGGGGGCCGGGGGTGGGGCGCGGCGCCGCCGCTGACCGGAACCGGCCACCGGCGACACCGCGTCGGCCTGGTGGTGGAGGGTCTTTCCCAAGGAGTGCGAATGCGCACTGCTCCCGGGGTTGCCAGCCCTGGTGGTCCCCCTCGCAGCACTCCTCCACGGAGGACCAGGCCGTCCTCGTCCGTGTCTGGCGGGTCAGGTCTCCGTGACGGCCTTGGCAGTGGCGGGTGGGGCGCCGACAGCCTCAACGGGGATGTCGAGCGCGGGTTCGGTGGTGAGGTGCGCGGCGGTCACGCGGTCGAGGCGCAGCCAGCGGATCGCCTCGCGGGTGCGGCAGTGCCCGATGAGATACCAGTGTCCTTGGGTTCGGGCGAGGAGGACGGGGTCGATGCGGCGGACGGTCTGCCTGCCGTGCCGGTCGCGGTAGTGCACGACGAGCACGCGCTGTTCGTGGCATGCCTGCTCGATGGTGTGGCGGGTGCGGGCATCGCCGGGGGTGTCGGTGCGGTCGATCCATACGCGGTTGTTGAGCGCGGTGGCGCGCTCTCGGGCGTTGGCGTCCATGACGCTGAGTGCTTTGACCAACGCGGCGCGGGCGTGGCTGTCGAAGGGCTGTCCGCGGTGGGCGGCCACGGCGGCGGCGAGCCCGGAGACCTCGGCGTCGGTGAAGTTCACCGGCGGCAGGGTGGCGGCGTCGTCGACCACGTAGCCGCCGCCCGGTCCGGGGCGTGCCCAGACGGGGAAGCCGCCGTGTTGCAGGGCCGAGATGTCCCGTTTGATCGTGCGGACGCTGACCTCGAAGATCTCGGCGAGGCGTTCGGCGGTGCGCCCGGCCGGTCCGGCGCGCCGCAGCTCCTCACGTAGGGCGTAGAGGCGTTCGGTGCGATTCACATAAAAATAGTGCCATACAGGTGACATGTTCGGCCGTGAGGATGGTGTTATGAGTAATTCACGTGAGCCGGTCTTGTTCCTCAGCGGCGCGGGGCTTCCCGCCTGGATCTGGGATGAGGTCCGACGCGACCTGGGCGACGGACGAGAGACCAGGGTCGCCTCGCGGCCTGAGAGCACCAAGGCGCGGCTGGACGACCATGTCCAGGCCGCGCTCGCCTCGGTGCCGGAAGGCAAGTTCGCCCTTGTCGCGCATTCGGGTGGCGGTGTGATCGGTGCGCAGATCACTCGGTGTGTGCCTGAGCGCGTCACCGCGCTCCTGGGAGTGAGTGCGGTGATCCCACCGACGGGTGGATCGTTCATCTCGGCGATGCCGGTGCCGAACCGGTGGGTGCTCGGTGCCGTGATGCGGTTCGCCGGGACCCGGCCACCGGACTCCGTGCTCCGGCGGGGTCTGGCCCACGGCCTCGACGACCAGGTCATCGACCGCATCATCGCCGACTTCACCCCCGAGTCGCCCGGCTACTACCGCGACCGGGTCGGTCGCGGGGCGTGGGACGGCCGGCGGGGCTATGTGCGCACTACCGGTGACCGCGAGCTGCCGCCGGCGCTGCAACGACGGTGCGCGCAACGCCTCGGCGCCGACTGGCATCACGACCTGGGCACCGGACACCTTCCGATGATCGAGGAGCCCCGGGCCGTGGCGGGGTTGATCGCTCGGTTCCTCGACGCGCGGGTGTGACACCGACGGACGCAGATCGACGTGATACCTCGCCTGAGCAGGGAAGACGCGTGGTTTCGGCTTGCAGGTCCCACGTCTGACGCAATGACTGCGTAGTGGCGGAGGTTCTTTTTCAAGGCGTGCGAACGCTCACGGGTTGACATCTGCTGGAAGCGGGCCGTCGCCGGGATGGCTACGGCTTTCCCATGATGCGTTCGTCGGCCGCGATGGCCGCACTGGTTGTGGTTGCAGGATGCTCCTCTGAGCCCCCTTCGGCTCCTGCGGTGGAGCCCGTGGAGAAGGAGCTGCCCACTGGGCTGTCCAGGGGTTCGATGGATCGTTGGGCGTTCTCGCGTTGCTTGCACTCGTCGGCCCGACCGTAGCGGGGGCCGGTGAGCATGGCCTCGAACATGGCCTCCGCTGGGTGCGGCGGCACCACCCCGTCAGCGGGGATCAGGTGCGCGGCACCCTCGATAGCCACTCGTTCCAACCCGAGGCGCCCTCTGCATCCGATGCGTGAATCGTGCATCAGATGCAGAGGGCGCGTGGTGGAAACGCCAAAATCGCAGGTGGGCAGATCGGAGGTGGAGTGTCTGTACACCTGAGTCGATGGTCTTCTTCTAGGCGTTTCACCTGCAGGAACGACTTCACGGGGCGTGCGAATGGTGCATCGGATGCAATACGCGCGGTTATCAGAACATCGAGATGTGCACGTGGTCGAAGTGGTTCTCGGTGATGTTGCCCCGGTCCGACATCGCACGCCAGTCGGTGTCGCCGCGGCGCACGTCCCAGATCTGCTGCCGGTAGATGATGTACATGATCCCGTAGTCGTCGGCGTGCTCCATCGCCCACTCGGAGATCGCCCAGCCGCGGTCGACCTCCTCCTGCGAGGGCATCCCGCCGTTCGGGTCCAGCATGAAGTCGCAGGCCCGCCCCAGGGGGTGTTCGCCGACGACCCATCCCCCGACCGCCCGGTAGCAGCCCACGCCGCCCACGTCCTGGCCCTCGCCGAACTCGTCGATGACCCGCTGGCGCATCAGCTCGGTGCGCGGGGTGATGTTGTACGGGCCGCCCATCGGCTGCTCGGGGTGGTCGGCGATCAGCCGGTCCACCTCGGTGCGGCGTTCCTCCAGTTCGTCCAGGTCCGACTCGACCTCGGCCAGCTGCTCCTCGGCGGCCTCCTGCGCGGTCTCGTCGCGGGTGAGGGCCTGGTCGAGCTGGTCGATCTTGTCCTGGTTGCTGGTGGCCAGGTAGTCGACGACCACGGCCCGGTCGATGACCGTGTCGGGGTCGGCCTCCACGAACAGCGACATCGACGGGTCGATGCCGCCACTGGTGTAGGTGGCGACCGCCAGCGCGCGCACCTGTTCGCGTGCCTCGTCGACGTCGCCCCGGGTGCCCTCGGCGCGCGTCTCGGCGCGCTCGGCCTCCTCGATCACGCCCTCCATGTCGCGGAGCTCACCGTTGTAGTCCTCACTGAGGCTGTCGGCGCGCTCCCTCAGGGAGCTCATGCTCTCGGGGTCCATGGGTGCCGCCGCGACGGCGGCCTGGGGAAGGACCAGGAACGTTCCGATCAGGCCTGCCACGAGGGCGGCCGCGCGTGCGCGACCGGGCCCCGCGATCGCCGGAAGCAGCCGCAAGAGGGTTTCGCCCCGCGCGTGGTCGGTGGGGTCGGGAGCCCAGAAGTCGGCGAAATCGTCCACTCGGCTCAGGTCGTCGGACTGCACTGTGTGGTCGCTCCTCGGGCCCGCGCACACCCCCGTCGGACACGGGAGGGGTGCGGGCGCTGCGTCTCGTCTTTATCCCGAACGGGGCCTGTGGCCGCCGTCGCGGCCTCGCCCCGGCCTCCTCGCGCGTGCCTGCGGCAGAGGGTGAGAGTCACGGGATGCTCTTGAGTGTAGGCACTCGCGCGAGGATTCGGGAGAGACGGGACGATTCCACCACCAGACAAACACATCAATGTGGTCTAAATAACCTGATCTAGGGTGGAAATTCAGGTGAAGCCGCTGGTCCGCCATGGTTGGCTTGTGACCGTGAAGGCTCCTGCGCGCGACCTAGCGACCACCATCCCCGCTCCGGTGGACGGCACCACGGAGTGTCCGACCCCTCCTCGGGGCTGCTGTCGCGCCCGCACGGGCCCCCAGGCCCGCCCGTAGGGTCCCCCGCCGGCCGGTCCGGGCCCGGCCACGTCGCCGTGAGGCGGCGTCGGACCTTCCGAAGCACCCGGGGGCGCCAACCGCCCCCGACGACCCGCCGTGCGCAACCGCACCGGCGCGTCGCCACCGCCCGCCCGCGGAGTGCTCCGTACGCTCGGACGTGGGCGTTCCCACGCCGAGTCAGCCCCCGCGTTCCCTGACAGGGCGCCGTGAGACCACCGCTGAGACGTCGATGGGATAACCGTGATTGACGCAGTGGGCCTGCACAAGGCCTACAGGTTGAAGAAACACCAGGTGACCGCTCTGGACGGGGTCGACCTGCACGTCGAACCCGGCGAGATCTTCGGAGTCGTGGGCCAGAGCGGCGCGGGCAAGAGCACGCTCCTGCGCTCGGTGAACCTCCTGGAGCGCCCCGACGCCGGAACGGTCGCGGTCGCGGGCGAGGAACTCACCTCGCTGCGCGGAGCCCGGCTGCGTGCGGCGAGGCGCAACATCGGCATGGTGCACCAGCACTTCGCCCTGTTGTCCTCGCGCACCGTCGCCGGGAACGTCGGATTCCCCCTGGAGGTCTCCGGTGTCGACCGGGCGGGCAGGCGGGCCCGCGTGGGGGAACTCCTCGAACTCGTGGGACTCGGGGACAAGGCGCGCGCCTACCCCGCCCAGCTCTCCGGCGGCCAGAAGCAGAGGGTCGGTATCGCCCGCGCGCTCGCCTCGGCCCCCCAGGTGCTGCTCAGCGACGAGGCGACCTCCGCACTCGACCCCGCCACCACCGACTCGATCCTCGCCCTGCTGCGACGCCTGCGCGACGAGCTGGGCCTCACCATCCTCCTCATCACGCACGAGATGGACGTGATCAAGCGGATCTGCGACTCCGCGGCGATCATGGAGAAGGGCGTCTTCCTGGAGTCGGGCAGGGTCCTCGACCTGATCGGCACCCCGGGGTCGCTGCTCGCGCGCTCCCTCTTCCCGCTGCCCGCCAACGGCGGCCCGGAGACGGTGTTCATCACCTACCCGCGCTCCTTCGACGAGCCGTTCATGTCCGAGCTGACCCGGCGCTTCGACGTCGACGTCAACATCCTGGGCGGTGGTGTGGAGCAGGTGGCCGGGCAGTCGGTCGGCCGCCTGAGCGTCGACATGCGCGGAGCGCGCCGGACCGAGGCGCTCACCTACCTGTCCGAGCACGGCCTACTGGTCGAGGAGGCCGGAAAGTGATGACCAACCCCGTCGACGTCCTCACCCTCGCCTCGGCCGCGGCCGACGGCGGCAACGCCTGGGACGCGATCGTCGCGTTCGTCCAGGACTGGCCGAACATGTGGCCCAACCTGTGGTTGAGCACCCAGGACACCCTCTACATGGTCGTGTGGTCGACCCTCGTCAGCGTGCTGGTCGGGCTGCCGCTGGGGGTACTGCTGGTGGCCACGGACAGGGGAGGGCTGACCCCGGCCCCGGCCGTGCGCGCCGTCCTCAGCGCCGTCGTCAACATCGGCCGCTCGCTCCCCTTCATCGTCCTGATGGTGGCGGTGCTGTCCCTGACCCGGTTCCTGGTGGGCACCACCCTGGGGCCCACGGCGGCGATCGTGCCCCTGAGTATCGGTGCGATCCCGTTCTTCGCCCGGCTGGTGGAGACCTCCCTGAGGGAGGTGGACCGCGGGGTCGTCGAGGCCGCGCACGCGATGGGCACCCGCCGGTCGACGATCGTCGGCAAGGTGATGCTGCCCGAGGCGCTGCCCGGCCTGATCGCGGGCCTGGTGATGACGGTGGTCGCCCTGATCTCCTACTCGGCGATGGCGGGCGCCATCGGCGGCGGGGGGTTGGGGGACCTGGCCATCCGGGAGGGCTACCAGCGGTTCAACGACCACTACCTGTGGGCCACCGTCATCTTGCTGATCGTGATCGTCCAGGTGGCCCAGAGCGTCGGCGACCTGTTGGTGCGCCGCCTGTCCCGGCGCTGACCGGCGCTGACCGGCGCTGACCGGCGGTCGGCCGAACCGCCGGGAGGACCCGAGGGGGCGGGCCGCGCGCCCGCCCCGGCCGTACCCCCCGCCCCCCGACGATTTTTCTGACCGACGAGGAAGGGGACAGCGATGACGGGGAGTACCACGGCACGAGTGGCGCGCGGGGTCGCCGCCGCGGGGTTGGCGGCGGCGCTGGCGGCCTGCGGCAGCCCCAGCGAGCGGGCCGAGGAGGGCACCGACGCCGAGGGCCTGACGACGCTGCGGATCGGCGCCACGCCGATGCCGCACGCGCAGATCCTGGAGTTCGTCAACGAGAACCTGGCCGAGGACGCGGGCCTGAACCTGGACATCGTGGTCTACACCGACTACAACCAGCCCAACGCCGCCCTCGCCGAGGGCGAGCTGGACGCGAACTACTACCAGACGGCCCCGTTCCTGGACGAGTACCTGGAGGGCAACCCCGACGCGGACCTGAGCTACGTGTCGGATGTGCACCTGGAGGCCTTCGGTGTCTACTCCCAGGAGCTCACGGACCTGGCCGACCTGCCCGAGGGCGGTGAGGTCGGGGTGCCCAACGACACCTCGAACATGGGCCGCGCCCTGGAGCTGCTCGCCGCGGAGGACGTGATCACGCTCGCCGACACCGGTGGGAGCGCCCCGTCGGTCGACGACATCGAGGAGAACCCCCTCGACCTCGTCCTCACGCCGGTGGAGGCCGCGCAGCTGCCGCGCTCGCTCCAGGACCTGGACGCGGCCGTGGTGAACGGCAACTACGCCCTGGAGGCGGACCTGCTCTCGACGGCCGACGTTCTGGCCTGGGAGGGGACCGAGGACAGCGAGTACGCCAACGGCCTGGTGGTGCGGTCCGAGGACGCCGCCGCCGAGGACATGGTCAGGCTCGACGAGCTGCTGCACAGCGACGAGGTGCGCCAGTTCATGGAGGAGCGCTGGGAGGGCATCGTGATCCCCTTCGGCGGAGGATCCTCCGAGGACTGAGCCCCGGGCGCCGGGGCCGCGGCCTCGGCGCCCGCGTAACGGTTGGGTTTCGGCCTGGGTCAGGTCGATTGACATCGAGGTACTACTCTGTTTGTTTTGTGGGAGCGCTCCCATAACGATGTCCCCTCGTCAAGGAAGGTGCGTACCGAAGAAGTGAGCAACCGCAACGATTTCCCCGAGGGCTTCCTCTGGGGGGCGGCGACCGCCTCGTTCCAGATCGAAGGCGCCACCACCGCTGACGGCCGGGGCCGCAGTATCTGGGACACCTTCGCCGAGACACCCGGCAAGGTCCTGGGCGGCGACACCGGTGACCCCGCCGACGACCACTACCACCGCTACGCCGACGACGTCGAGCTCATGCGCGAGCTGAACCTCGGTGCGTACCGCTTCTCCGTCGCCTGGCCCCGGATCGTCCCCGAGGGCTCCGGCGCCGTCAACCAGGCCGGGATCGACTTCTACGACCGCCTCGTCGACACCCTCCTGGACGCCGGGATCCAGCCCTGGGCGACCCTGTACCACTGGGACCTGCCCCAGCCGCTGGAGGACGCCGGGGGCTGGCCCGCGCGCGACACCGCCTACCGCTTCCGCGACTACGCCCAGATCGTGGCGGAGGCCCTCGGCGACCGCGTCAGCCACTGGATGACCATCAACGAGCCCTGGTGCTCGGCCTTCCTCGGCTACCACAACGGCCACCACGCCCCCGGCCACAAGGACGCGGCCCAGGCCCTGGCCGCCACCCACCACCTGCTGCTCGGCCACGGCCTGGCGACGGAGGCCATCCGCTCGACGGGTCACCCCTCCAAGGTGGGCCTGGCCCACAACCAGGCGGTCATCCGCCCCCACGGCCCCACCGCGGCCGACGCCCGCGCGGCACGCCGCGCGGACGGGGTGCGCAACAGGCTCTTCACCGACCCGATCCTCAAGGGCCGCTACCCGGCGGACGTCCTGGAGGACCTCGCCGACATCAGCGACTTCTCCTTCGTCTCCGCCGGGGACCTGGAGACCATCTCCGCGCCGCTGGACTTCCTCGGTGTGAACTACTACTCGCCCGAGTTCGTCGCGGCCTCCGCCAAGGGTCTGGACCCGGCGCTGGTCAGCGGCGAGGGGGGCGCCTGGCTCGGTGCCGACCCGGAGGAGGTGCACGTCTCCCAGGGCCTGCCCGTCACCCACATGGGCTGGGAGATCGACCCCACCGGTCTGTACGACGTGCTCCAGCGCCTGGCCGGGGAGAGCGGCGGGATCGACCTCTACGTCACCGAGAACGGCTGCGCCTTCGAGGACACCGTGACCGAGGACGGCCGGGTCCACGACACCGACCGCACCGACTACTACGAGGGCCACCTGAGGGCGGCCAAGGAGGCGGTCCGCGCCGGGGTGCCCCTGCGCGGGTACTTCGCCTGGTCGCTCCTGGACAACTTCGAGTGGGCGTGGGGGTACTCCCGCCGCTTCGGGATCGTGCACGTCGACTACGAGACCCAGCGAAGGACCGTCAAGGACAGCGGGCGCTGGTACGCCACACTGGCGGGGACGGGTCGGTTCCCCACACGCTAGACGCGGGCGCGCAGGCGCCGGCGGCCCGGTGGGCCGCGGACGACAGTGGGGTGCCCTCCGGGGCACCCCACACGGTCGTTCCCGGAGGGGTAACACCATGGAATCGCCCGTCGAACACACCACCGCCCCGGAAACGATCCCGGGTCGGTGGAACACGAACCCCAGAGGGAGCCTCGAAGTGGCCAAGAGCGGTGGCGGTCGGCAGCGTCCGACCCTGGAGATGGTGGCGGAGCGGGCCGGAGTCGGCCGCGGAACCGTCTCCCGGGTGATCAACGGTTCAGCCCAGGTGAGCCCGCACACCCGGGAGGCCGTGCACAACGCGATCGCCGAACTGGGCTACAGCCCCAACCAGGCCGCGCGCACCCTGGTCACCCGTCGGACGGACACGATCGCGCTGGTCGTCTCCGAACCGCGCGACCGGCTGTTCGCCGACCCGTTCTTCGCCGACATCATCCGAGGCGTCAGCTCGGTCCTGCACGAGCGCGACCTCCAGCTGATGCTGACCACGGCCCGTACCGAGGCCGAGCACAAGCGGGTGGGGGACTACCTCAGCGGCTTCCACGTGGACGGGGCGCTCCTGGTCTCCCAGCACCGTGACGACCCGCTCTCCACACGCCTGGCCGAGGCGGGTGTGCCGGTCGTGCACGGCGGCCGTCCCCACTCCCCGGACCAGCCCGCCCCCTACTGCGTCGACATCGACAACTACGGCGGCGCCCACGCGGCCACCCGGTACCTGTTGGACCGCGGGCACCGCCGTGTGGCCACCATCACCGGCTCGATGGACATGAACGCCGGTCAGGAACGCCTGCGCGGCTACCGCGAGGTCATGGCCTCCGCCGGGTTCGAGGTGGACGAGCGGCTCGTGGTCCGGGGGGACTTCAGCGTGGAGGGGGGCGCCGAGGCGATGACACGGCTCCTGGACACCGGGCTGAAGCCCGACGCGGTGTTCGCCGGTTCCGACATGATGGCCATCGGCGGTCTGCGCGTGCTGCGCGAGCGGGGGCTGCGCGTACCCGACGACGTCGCCCTGGTCGGCTACGACGACACCGTCATGGCCCAGCACAGCGACCCGCCGCTCACCACCATCCACCAGCCCACGGTCCAGATGGGCCGGGAGATGGCCGGCCTGCTCGTCGACGTGGCGATCCCCCGGACGGTCGAGGCGGAGACGGTCATCCTCGACACGCACCTGGTGGTGCGCGAGTCCGGCTGACCCCCGCGCAGGCGGAGGGGAGGCCCGGAAAACGCCTGTGACCCGCCTGTTCGCCGCAGCCCGGCTGGACTCGCACACGGCCGTTGTGCGAGGCTGGTCGCGATTTCGCGGGAGACGGTGGGAGCGCATGGAGCCGATGCGGGGACCGACACACGCCCGGTGCGCGATTTCGTCGTGCGGGTGGTGCGACCAGGAAGGCGTCGAGTGCCGGTTCTGTTCCGGAACGGGGTGGTGGCGGCCCGAGCGGCCGCACCGGGACGGGAGCGGCGTGATCGTCTGGCTCAGGATCGACGAACCCTGCCGGGGGTGCGCCGGGACGGGCAAGGAGCACAGCCCGACCGCCGCCCTCTGAGGACTCCCGCCCCCGCCTGGAAAAGGAGAAGCACATGCGCTGGGTGACCTATCTCTCGCCGAGTGGCGGGGGCGAGCGCGTCGGGGTCCTGGACGACGGGGACGTGCTGGGCAGCCCCGACCCCGGCAGTCTGGCCGACCTGCTCGGCGCGGGCGGCGACGCCCTGGCCGCGGCCGGCCTGCGGGCCGTCGCCGCACCGGTCGAGATCATCGTCGAACCGGAGGCGCGCATGTGTGCCCCGGTGAGGCCGACGGTCCTGGTTCCCGCGCTGGTCGACCGCGAGGTGTGGGAGATCCATCCCGAACTCGTGCGGGGCGCCGACGACGCGGTCCTGCCCGCCGCGCGTTCGGCGCTGGTGGGCGTGGCGGCCGTCGCCGGTGGCGACGGTCCGGCGAGCGCCTATACGCCCGCCTGCCTGTGGCTGGACGCGGAGGGGGCGGCGGTGCAGCTGAGCCTGGGACCCGTCCTGACCACCGCCGACGAGATGCCGGGGGCGCCGTTGGAGCTGAGCGCCTCGGTGGACGACAGGGAGGTCGGTCGGGGGATCGCCGATCCGGCCCATGAGTGGCTGGTCTCGGGACCCTCCGGCGCGGGCGGCGTGCGCGTCCTGCTGCCGGTCTCCACCCCGCGCCTGGACGAGAACGACGAGCTGTTCGTGGACGCGGGCGTCCTGGGGACCTTCGAGGTCCGGGTCGGCTCGCAGGTCTGACCGGCTGCCCCGGGCCGGGCGGTCCGGAGCGCGGACGGAGTCAGGGAGCGAACTCCCAGTGCCAGGGCTCGAACCCGCCGCGTGCCCAGAGCGGGTTGTCCCAGCCGTGCCCGGGGGCGTGGGCCAGCATCCACTCGTGTTCGGGTGAGCCGACCTCGTTCACGCCACCGCACAGGTCCACGGCCACTCCCAGCCCGTGCTGGCTGGTGCCGGGCTCGGCGGCCATACCGGGCAGCATCTCCCGGAACAGGCTCACCTGCTCGTGGTAGGGGCGGTAGGAGTCGGTCACGCACATGGGCCGGCCGAACTCCCCGCGGTAGGCGCCGTCGAGTTCGATGAAGGCCTCGGCGGCGTCGGCCCGCAGCCGTTCTCCCGGTTGGGGGAGGGGGCACAGCACCGACTCCGGTACCCGGCCGTTGGCGTGGGTGATGGTGTCACCCGCCGTGCATCCCGTCTCCGCATTCGACGCGGAGGATTTCCGTCCCTCCCCGTTTTCTTCGTCTTTGTCATTGTTTCGTTCGCCGTTGTTGTCATCGTTGGATGACAAGGCCGCGCGCGCGTTGCGCAGGGTCTCCTCGCGGCGCCGCTCCTGTCCGCCCGGATCGCGGACCCCGGTGAGCCGCGACTCCAGGCGGGTCTGCTCGGCCAGGAGCCATCCCGTGCGCTCCTCCTGCTCGGCGACGGCCTCCTCCGCCTCCTCCCGGGCGGCGGCAGCGGCCTCGGTCGCCTCGGCCTGTTCCCGCTCGGCGGTGTCGGCCAGTCCGCGGACGGTCTCCGCCGCGACCCGCGCCGCCCCGGCCCGGTCGAGGTCGGCGGCGCGGTGCTCTCCCAGCAGGTGCAGGAGGGCGCCGCGTTCGAGCATCCCGGAGGGGCCCTCGGATCCGCCCCAGGCGTGTACCGGTCCCACGTCGGCGCCCATGTAGACCGCCGCCGCCTGCCGGGCGGCGGAGAGCCGGGACTCCTCTCCTCGTTCCCCCGCGGTCCCCGCGCGCTCGGCGGCCTGGTCGCTCCGCTCGGTCAACTCCTCCAGACGTTCTCTCTCCTCGTCATAGCGCTCGATCTTGCCGAGGGCCTCCTGTCGTAGGACCTCCGTGTCCGCGCGCAGCTCGGCCAACTGGACGCGCACGTCCCCGAGGGCGGACTCCCCGGCGGTGTCGTCGGCTGCGGCTCCCGGGGCGGAGGCCAGGGTGAGGAGCACCGCGAGGCTCAGCGGCAGCGCATCGGTGACCGAAATGGGCAAGTTTCGGGGTGCGGAAGCCCTCCCGGCAGAAGAACGCTTCGACCGCAATTCATTACGCACGGTAGTCGAATATGGGCAGGACGGGGCACGCATCTCCGCTTCCTCCTCAGGACCTGCGTCTACGTCGTGTCACGATGTCATGTCGGGGTGGTCTTGGTGGGTAAGCAGATGGTGTGTCCAAAAAGTTACCCAACCCCCTGGGCGGGTTTCGGTCCCTGTGCCTGACCTGGTGGATTAGCCATAATGCCGACATTGGGGGCATTATGCTGTCAGGTGGACGAAGATGATCTTGTCGATCGCCGCCAATCGGCGGAAGCGATACCTTCGCACGCATTGGTACGCTATCCACCGCACGCGCACCCACTGAAGCTTTTGGGTGTGCGGAGCCTCTCCTCCCAGGCGAGTCCGGCGGACAGTCTTCACATCTCCCCACATTCCCCACCGCTCCTGGTTCGGTGGCCCACGTGGTCTCCACCGTTTTTCCCGAAGAGTCTTCGGCCGGAGCGGTCGGCCCCTGGGGTCCAACCAACCGCTCGAGGCGGTGACACGAAAGGTTGCGAGGGTCCGTGTCGACACGAGCGACAAAAGACGGGGCCAGCGCTCAGAGCGCGGCGGCGCAGGCCGAACACGCCGGCGCCGAGCCCCAGCGCAGAGCCAAATGGTGGCGGCCACGCAACTGGCGGGTGCGCTCCCGACTGGTGGCCCTCATCGTCATCCCCACCGCCGTGGCGCTCGCGCTCGGCGGGCTGAGGGTCTACGAGGCCGCGGTCTCCACCGTCACCCACGCGCACATCGAGGACCGCGCCGAAGTCGGCGTCCTCATCGTGCAGCTGGCCAACCAGCTGGGTCGTGAGCGCACCGCCAGCGCGGTGTACATCTCCGACAACGCCGACCCCGTGCGGCGGTCCGACGAGCTCAGGCAGGAGATGGAGGAAGAGCGCGACGCCACCCGCAACCTCCAGCAGAGCCTCACCGCCCGGCTCGACGACATCGGCGAGGTCGAGGGCTCCATCGCCAACACCCGCCTCACCGGTATGCGGAGCCAGATCTCGACCCTGGACGCCCTGCGCACCGAGGTCGACGAGACCCGCATCACGGTCCTTCCCGTCGTCACCAAGTACCGCACCGTCTCCCGGGCTCTGACCGAGTTCAACCAGACGATCGCGGACGACACCGGGGACACCGACCTCCGCGAGAGCGTCCGGACGCTCACCGCGCTCTCCAACGCGCGTGACCAGCTCTCGTACGAGACCGCGCTGATGAGCCACTCGCTGGCCCGCGACTCGATGACCGGCGGTATCTCCGAGGCCATCGACTCCAGCCGCGCCCGCTACGAGAACGAGATCTCCAACTTCGTCCAGGCCGCGTCCACCGAACAGCGCGCCGTCTTCGACGAGTACTTCACCGGTCTGGAGGTCAGCCAGGTCTCCACGATGCGCATGCGCGTCATGTACCGCGCCGAGCGCGACGACCAGCTGACCGGCGTGACCGCCAACGACGGCCCGGACGCGTACAAGGACATCGCCGACATCGCCCTGGAGCGCCTCCAGACGGTCGAGGAGGAGATCGCCGAGGGCATCGCCGGCGAGGCCAACGACCTGCGGGCCGACGCCATGACGCGCGCCCTCACCGACCTCGTCCTCGTCGCCCTGGTGCTTCTCGCGGTCTTCATCCTCACCTCCGTGGTGGTCCGCTCCCTGGTGCGCCCGCTGCGCACCCTGGAGGACGGCGCGCGCAGGGTCGCCGAGCGCGACCTGCCCGACGCGATCAACCGGATGCAGGAGGCCGGTTCGGTTCCCGAGACGGTCAAGGTCACCCCGATCGAGGTCGAGAGCAACGACGAGATCGGCGAGGTGGCCCGCGCCTTCGACGACGTCCACCGCGTGGCCCTGACCCTGGCCTCCGACGAGGCGGCCCTGCGCAGCAACGTCAACGCGATGTTCGTCAACCTGTCCCGCCGCAGCCAGACCCTGGTGGAACGGCAGCTGCGCCTGATCGACGGCCTGGAGCAGTCCGAGCAGGACTCCGACCGGCTGTCCGACCTGTTCCAGCTGGACCACCTCGCCACGCGCATGCGCCGCAACAACGAGAACCTGCTGGTCCTGTCCGGCCAGGACAACACCCGCAAGTGGGCCCAGCCCGTCCCGCTGGTCGACGTCCTCCGTGGCGCGGTCTCCGAGGTCGAGCAGTACGAGCGCGTCAACGTGCGCGCCCCCTCCCACATCTCGGTGCTCGGCCGCCCGGTCAACGACGTCATCCACCTCGTCGCCGAGCTCGTGGAGAACGCCACCTCGTTCTCCCCGCACGACACCGAGGTCCTGGTCAGCGCCAAGTCCCTCGACAACGGCGCCGTCCAGGTCGACGTCACCGACAGCGGCATCGGCATGGCCCCCGAGGACCGGGCGGCGATCAACGCCCGCCTGGCCGCCCCGCCGGTCATCGACGTCGCCGTCTCGCGCCGCATGGGCCTGTTCGTGGTCTCCCGCCTGGCCCACCGCCACGGCGTCACGCTCCGCATCGAGGAGGCGCACGGGGGCGGCACCACCGCCCACGTCACCTTCCCGCCGGACCTGCTGATCACCCCCGTGGAGGGGCAGCACGCCCTCGGCGGGGCGAACAGCCGGCCCGAGCTCACCTCCGGGGCCCCGGACACCTTCGCCGACGCCCAGGCGGCCTTCGCCTCCAGCCCGGCGGCGACCGAGCCCGGCGACCCCTGGCAGACCCAGGAGACCGGGGCGGGAGCCGGTGACCTCAGCGGACTGCCCAAGCGCCAGCCCACCACCGCCCGGAGCGACGAGCACCCGCCCAGCGGCCAGGACCTCTGGCGCAAGCCCGACTCCGACGCCGACTCGGTCTGGGGCACCTCCAGGGGTTCCGGAGCCACCAGCGCGAACACCGGAGCCAACGGCCGACCGGTCGTCGACCCCTACGACGCGCCCGAGGAGGACGAGCAGCCTCCGAAGCCCGAGACCGGCGGCCGCAGCCTCTTCGACCCGGCACCCCGCTCCGACGCGGGGAGTGACTCGCCCTTCCGCGACAGCGGGTCCGTGGGCCGCTCCTCCGACACCGGATCGTTCAGCCGTCCCGCCGACACCGGGTCCTTCCGGCGCCCCGTCACCGACACCAGCGCCTTCCGGCGCCCGGCCGGGGCGACCGAATCCTACGACGGCTTCGGCAACGCGGGGTCGTCGTCGCAGAGCGGCGGACACGCCGACCGGAACGGGTTCGGCAGGGACGACAACGCGGGCCGCGACGCGACCGGCGCCCACGAGCGCCCGGCCGCCCCGGCACGGAGCGACGACACCGAAACCTTCCCGGCCGTCACCTCCGACTGGAGCACCGGTACCCAGCAGCCCCAGGCCCCGTCGTCCAACGACACCGGGAACTGGCGCTCGGGCGGCGGCGACACGCGTGAGGGGTACGGCTCGACCGCCTACCTCTCCCGCCGCTACGGAGGTACCCAGGGGCCGAACAACACCGTCGTGCCGCCGAGCCCCTCGGGCGAGGACAACGACTCGCTGCCGATCTTCGACGCGATCGAGTCCAACTGGTTCAAGCGCCGTACGGGCGGACCCACGGTGGACACCACCGAGACCGGTCCGATCCCGCAGGTCGACCCGGACCAGGGCCGACAGGCGCAGCCGACCCGGCCCGCCCCCCGCTCCCAGACCGCCTCAACCGACCAGGACACCCGTTCCGAGCAGGAGTGGAACTCCGCCGCCGACCGCGGATGGAAGGCCGCGCGCACCGCTGCCGAGCCGCTCGCCGGCGGTCTGACGACCTCGGGCTTGCCAAAACGGGTTCCCAAGGCAAACCTTGTCCCAGGAACAGCCCCCAAGCCGGAGAACTTCAAGCAGATGCCCACTCGTAGTGCGGACCGTGTCCGAAACCGCTTCTCTGGTTTCCAGAAGGGTGTCCGTGACGGCCGCAGCCAGCTCGGCGAAGGTGCGGAGGAGTGACCCCAGTGGAACCTGGCGGGACGGGGTCCCCCTTATTCGGGGAAGCTGGATGCAATAGCATCTACCGAGCTTCTCGGATGCGCCGGACCCATCGCTCGACCAGAGCAGAACACCAGACTCCCGGCCACCCCCACGGGAGGGGCCGGGCAGTGCCTAGAGGCAGTGCTGTCACATGCCGTGCCGGCGGTAGCAGTGCCGAGAGACCAAACCGGCGAATTGGACAGGAGATCAGATGAGTCGACAGGTGAATGAACTCAACTGGTTGATCACTGACTTTGCCGACCGGGTCCCTGACGTCGCCCACGCGATCGTCGTCTCCTCAGACGGCCTTCCGCTGGCCTCGTCGGCGGGGTTCCCGGCTGACAGGGCCGACCAGCTGGCGGCGATCGCCTCCGGCCTGTCGAGCCTGACGCAGGGTGCGGCCCGGGTGTTCGAAGGTGGGGCGGTCGCCCAGACCGTGGTGGAGATGGAGCGGGGGCTGATGCTCATCATGGCCATCAGCGACGGCTCCTGCCTCGCGGTCCTGGCTGCCGCGGAAAGCGACCTCGGCTTGGTCGCGTACGAGATGACCCTGCTCGTCGAGCGGGCGGGGCGGGCGCTGACACCAACGGCGCGCACCTCGGGAATCCACTGATCCACCACCGACAGGAGGAAGTGGTGGCACCTCACAGTAGAGATGCCGGGAGCGCCTCGTGGTTCGGGCAGCAGCCGGGCGGACCCCCTCACGGGGGAATGCCGGCTGCGCCGGGCGGCGGAGATGTTCCTCGACCAATCCAACAACAGTATGAACAACGACCCGCTGCGGGGAGCGCGCCCAGTTCGCTGGTCCGCCCCTACGCGGTCACCAAGGGACGCACCAAGCCGAAGTCGCAGCTTCCCCTGGAAGCTCTGATCTCGGCGACCGCCGCGGCCCGTAACGAGTCTGGGACGCTGACGCCCGAATGGCAGGCGATCAGCGACCTGTGCCGGGAATGGCGTTCCGTGGCGGAGATCTCCGCGCTGTTGCGGATGCCGCTCGGTGTGGCGCGGGTGCTTGTGGCGGACATGTCCGAGCAGGGACTGGTCCAGATCAGGTCCTCGCTCAACAACGAAGCCCGTCCCAACACCAACCTGCTTGAAAGGGTGCTCAGTGGACTTCGCAAGCTCTAGCCCAGCCGAGGAAGGCGGTGCTGGGGGGAACGCGATGACGTCGGTCAAGATCGTCGTCGCCGGGGGCTTCGGTGTCGGGAAGACGACATTCGTTGGCTCTGTCTCCGAGATCGTGCCGCTGACCACCGAGGCGGTCATGACCAGCGCCAGCGTCGGGGTGGACGACCTCGCCAAGACGCCGGACAAGCAGACCACCACCGTGGCGATGGACTTCGGCCGCGTCTCCCTCGACTCCGACCTGATCCTGTACCTGTTCGGAACACCCGGACAGCACCGGTTCTGGTTCATGTGGGACGACCTGGTCAAGGGCGCGATCGGTGCCGTCGTGCTGGTGGACACCCGCCGTCTGGCGGACTGCTTCCCGGCGATCGACTACTTCGAGGAGGCGCGCCTGCCGTTCATCGTGGGGATCAACGGCTTCGACGGCTACTACCCCCACGCCGCGGACGAGGTCCGGGACGCTCTGACGCTCAGCCCGGAGATCCCCATCGTCCAGGTGGACGCCCGTGACAAGGCCTCCACCAAGTCGACGCTCATCACCCTCGTCGAGCACGCCATCACGGTGGGGGACCCCGAGGGCGCCGCCGGACAGCCCACCTCCACGGGCGGTCAGAACTCCTGGCGTTAGCCCGCAGGCTTCTGGGCCAACCCGGGCCGGGGTCCCGCACAGAGCACGGCCCGGTTCCCGCGACGCGGGAACCGGGCGTTCGTGCTGGCATCATGGCGGGATGAGCTCTTCCTCCCAGCCCGACGCAGAGGCGATGACCCGGCGGTTCCGCGATGTGGCCGAGCGGGTGCTCGACTTCCTCCTCGACGAAGCCCCCGAGTGGGCGCTGGACCTGGGCGACACCAGGGGTGCGGCCCGCCTGTCCGACCTGTCGGTGCAGGCCGACACCCGCCGCGTCGCGGTGCTCACCGACGCCCTCGGATCCCTCGACGAGATCGACGGCGACCTGATCCCCGCGGGCGACCTGGTCGACCTGGAGGTCCTGCGGTCGAGGATCAGCGCCGACCTGTGGCACACCGCGGAACTTCGCCCCCACACGTGGGATCCGCTCATGCACTCTCCCGGAGAGGCCGTCCACGCCCTCCTGGAACGCGACACCCTCCCGCTCCCCGAGCGCCTGGCCGCGCTGGCCGCCCGCTGTGCCGCCCTGCCCGACTACCTCGCCACCGCGCGCGCCCGCCTGTCAGAAGGGCCGGGCATGCCCCGTGTGCACGTCGAGACGGCTCTGGCGCAGCTCGACGGCGCCCGGTCCATGCTCACCTCGGCCGTGCCCGCGCTGGCCGCGCGGGAGGAGGCGTCGGCGGCGCCCGGGCTCGAACCGGAGCGGCAGGCCGCGCTGGCCGCGGTGGAGGAGTACGCGGACTGGCTCAGGGGGCAGCTCGGGGGCGCCACCGCCGACCCCCGCCTGGGCGCCCGGGACTTCGCCGCACAGCTCTGGTACACGCTCGACTCCGAACTGTCGCCGGAGGCGCTCCTGGTCCGCGCGGAGAGCGACCTGCTGGCCACGGAGGAGGCGATCGCCGAGGTCGCCGCCGAGTACGAGGGCCGCCCCCGCCGCCAGGGCCAGGTGGCGGAGGTGCTGTCGGCGCTCGCCGCGGAGAACGCGACCGACGCCGACACCGTGCGCCCGGCCTGCGCTGACGCGCTCCTGCACCTGGGCGAGCGGGTGCGTGAGCTCGACCTGGTGACGGTGTACGACGACCCCGTCCGGGTCATCCCGATGCCCGAGGCGCGCAGGGGCGTGTCCGTCGCCTACTGCGACCCGCCCGGCCCCCTGGACCCGCGGGCCCGGGACCAGCCGACGCTGGTGGCGGTCGCCCCGCCGCCCGCCGACTGGCCCGCCGAGCGCCGGGCTTCGTTCTTCCGTGAGTACAACGCGGCCATGCTGCGCAACCTCATGGTCCACGAGGCGGTGCCGGGCCACGCCCTCCAGCTCGCCCACGCCGCCCGCCACACCGGCGGCACCCGGGTCGGAAACGTCCTCTGGAGCGGCACCTTCATCGAGGGCTGGGCGGTCTACACCGAGGAGGTCCTCGCCCGTCACGGCTGGTCGGAGGACCCCAGGGAGAACCTCGCCCTGCGCCTGGTGCAACTCAAGATGCGCCTGAGGATGATCCTCAACGCGATCCTGGACGTGCGCCTGCACGCGGGTGACCTGGCCGAGGCGGAGGCGGTCTCCCTGCTGACCCGGCGCGGCCACCAGGAGGAGGGCGAGGCGGTGGGAAAGTGGCGCCGGGCCCAGCTCACCAGCGCCCAGTTGTCCACCTACTACGTGGGCTACGCGGAGGTGTCCGACATCGCCCGCGACCTGGCCGTCGCGCGCCCCTCGCTGACCGAGCGCGGCCGGCACGACGCGATGCTCGCCCACGGCTCCCCGCCCCCGCGCCACCTGCGCACCCTGCTCGGGTTGTAGGGGCGCCGCAGGGGAGCGCCGCGTGACCCGGCGGCCTCCACCGGGTCATGGGTGTTCCGCGGGAGCCCGGAGCGGCGTCGGAGCGCTCACCCGCGCCATGTGGACGAAGGCGTCGGCGACCGGGGCCGTGCCCGGGGCCTCCACCCAGGTCCGGGCCTCGTTGTCCCGGTCGTGGGAGGGGCCGACACACCGCACGCGCGACGTCCGCCGCCACCACGCGACGACGTCGTCGGGAGCGTCGGCCAGATGCGCCAGGTCGAGGTGGAAGGCCTGGTGGGGGACGCCCTCGAAGGCGGACTCGGCCAGGTCCGGGGAGGGCGGGAGCGCCGGGTGCCCCAGGATCTCGCCGCGGCCGAACGTGAGCGCGACCACGGCGTAGCGGTCGCCCAGTTCGGCACGCAGGCGGTGCCCGGCGGAGGGGTGCAGTTCTTCGGGCGCCTCGCCGAGGATCCTCGGCGAGGCGGCCACGAGGTGGGCGGTGCCGCCCCAGTGCACGACCCGCTGTCCCGTGCGGCCGTGCCACTCCAGGTCCCGCCGGGCCAGGTCGGCCTCGACCTGTGCGAGGTCCGCCGGCGCGGAGGACGCCTCCGAGGCTGTCTCGTGGACGACCCGTACGGGGTCGTCGGGGTGTTCGGCCGCCCACCCCCTCAGCCACGTGACGAGGTCGAGCGCCTCCCCGGTGTGCAGGAAACCCTGGGAGGCCAGGAGCAGGGCCGCCGGGTCGCCCTCCCCGGTGGTCACGTAGTGGTCGAGGAGGGCGGCAGCGGCGGCGAACGGGCCCTGGGTCCCCTCGATGGCGAGCGCGCGGAAGCCGTGGTCCTCCACGGCGGAGCGCAGCAGGAGGCGTGCCGCCACCGTCAGCTCGCGGGTGACCCGCGTCGTGGCCGCGAGCCCGAGGACCGAGGCCTTCGCGGGGCCTCCACCGGGGTGGAGCGGGATGGTGCGGTCGTGCGGGGCGATCGGCTCGGCGAGGCTCGCCACCCACGGGGCGGCTGGGTGTGTGCTGGTGGACACGGTGGCTCCTGGCGGGTTCGGGTGCGGTCCGGGGTCGCCCGGCCCGCACCCGAACCTAGAACCTCAACTAATATTGAGGTAAAGGGCCCGTGCGGCACCGCCCCACATCATGGCGACACGCCCGCACCCGGGCGCTCCTATGCTTGGGGACGCGGAGAGTACGGGCGGGCGACGGAAACGGACGGGCCATGAACGGTGCCGAGAACGGACGGGACGAGCAGGGGGGCGCCCCCGGAGCGGGAACCGGGGCCCCCGACGGCTGGGACCGCCTGTGGACCCCGCACCGGATGGCCTACATCAAGGGCGAGGGCAAGCCCAGCGGCTCCCGCCCCGAGGACGGCTGCCCCTTCTGCCGCGCGCCCGGACTCACCGACCCCGAGGGGCTCGTGGTCGCCCGCGGCAAGAGCGCCTTCGCGGTCCTGAACCTCTACCCCTACAACAGCGGGCACCTGCTGGTGTGCCCCTACCGCCACGTCTCGGAGTACACCGGGCTGGACGAGGACGAGACCGCGGAGGTCGCCGCCCTCACCCGGGCCGGGATCCGGGCCCTCACCGACGCCTACCACCCGCACGGCTTCAACGTCGGCATGAACCTCGGCAGTGCGGCGGGCGCCGGCATCGCCGCCCACCTGCACCAGCACATCGTTCCGCGCTGGGGCGGCGACTCCAACTTCATGTCCGTCGTCGGCCACACCAAGGTGCTGCCCGAGATGCTGGAGCAGACCCGCGTGAAGCTGGCGGAGCACTGGCCCCGCGACCAGGGAGTCCCGCCCGAAAGGTCTGCGGACCGGTGAACGGCCGTCCGGGCGGTCTCCCGCGGCACGATGTGCGGAGTTCGGCCGGGTGGTGCCCCGCGAGCGCCGAGGCACCGGGGTGGACTGCCCGGTGGCCGCGGGCCCGCAAGCATGCACCGAACACGACCTGGGCGGACCCGCCCAGGTCACCGACCGCGCGGCGGCCCCACGGCCGCCCACCCGCGCGGCCACGGCTCCGTTCCCCCGGCCCGGTTCCGGGCAGCCCCGTGGCGCGCCACCCCCACCGGACGCGGTTCCCACCCCGGGAGCCGTTCCCGCCCTACGATCACAAGAAGCCATGCTGAGAATCCTTCGCCCCATGACCTCCCGGGTCACCGCTCCGCTCGGCCGGAGCCTCGCCCGGATCGGCCTCACACCCAACCTCGTGACCATCATCGGCGCCGCCGGCGTCGTGATCAGCGCGCTCTACTTCTACCCCCGCGGCCAGCTGTACGCGGGTTCGGTCGTCATCACCGTGTTCGCGCTCTTCGACATGCTCGACGGCGCGGTGGCGCGTGCCAACGACAGCGGCAGCGCGTTCGGCGCCTTCCTCGACTCGACCCTCGACCGGGTGGCGGACGCCTCCATCCTCGCCGGGCTCACGTGGTGGTTCATCGGCGGCGGCGACGACCCCATGCTCGCCGGACTGACCCTGTTCTGCCTGATCAGCGGTTTCATGGTCTCCTACATCAAGGCGCGGGCCGAGGGCCTGGGCGTCAACTGCGACGTCGGCGTCGCCGAGCGGACCGAGCGCCTGGTGATCATCCTGGTGGCCGTCGGGCTCAGCGAGCTGGGCGTGCCCTACATCCTGGTCGGCGGCCTGTGGCTGCTCGCGGGGATGAGCCTGCTCACCGTCCTCCAGCGCCTGGTCGAGACCCGAGCCCGCCTCAACGACCCCTCCTACGTCGACACCACCAACGCTGCGGGCCGCAGGACCGAAGACACCGGCGACACCGTCGGGGAGCCCTGAGGGGCTGCGAAAGGACGGGGAGGACGACGTGGACGAACGCTGGGCGGACGTGGCCTACTCGGCGGGTTGGGAGCTGGTCCGACGCGCCCCCGAGGGGGCGGGCCGGGCGGTCTTCCAGCGTCTGGCCGACCGCTCCTGGCGCACACACGACAGCGGGACGCGCGGGCTGGAGCGCAACCTGCGCCGCCTCCTCGGGCCCGACGCCACCGACGCCCGGCTGCGCGCGCTCTCCCGAGCGGGCATGCGCTCCTACATGCGCTACTACTACGAGCTGTTCCGGCTGCCCGCGATGGACGAGCGGTACGTCCTCGGCCGGACCCGCGCCACCGGTATCGAGGTCCTGGAGAAGCACATCGGGTCGGGTCGCGGCGTGGTCGCCGCCCTGCCCCACATGGGCAACTGGGACCACGCCGGGGCGTGGATCGCCCTGAGGGGCACGCCGCCGACCACCGTCGCCCAGCGGCTGCGCCCGGAGAGCCTGTTCCAGAGGTTCACGGCCTACCGCGAGTCCCTGGGCATGGAGGTGCTTCCGCTGACGGGCGGCGGCGGCACCGTGGCGACCCTGGCCCGGCGGTTGCGCGAGGGCGGGTTGGTGTGCCTGCTCGCCGACCGCGACATCAACGGCACCGGCCTGGAGGTGGACTTCTTCGGGGAGCGCGCCCGGATGCCCTCCGGCCCCGCCGCCCTGGCACTGAACACCGGGGCCGCCCTCATGCCCGTCTCGCTCTGGTACGACGGCCCGTACTGGAACATCCGCGTCCACGACGAGGTCCCCGTCGCGGAGGGGGCCACCCGCTCCGCGCGCATCCAGGGCACCACGCAGGAGCTGGCCCGCGTCTTCGAGGGGGCGATCGCCGATCACCCCGAGGACTGGCACATGCTCCAGCCGGTGTTCAGCCGCGACCACGACGAGGACCGCGCACGGCGCGTGGAGGCCGAGCGCGCCGCGGCCCTGCGGTCCCTCGGCCGCTGGGACGGGTGAGGTGCGCATACGGGTGGGCCTCGTCTGCCCCTACGCCTGGGACGTCCCGGGCGGGGTGCAGCAGCACGTCGGTGACCTCGCCGAGGCGCTGACCCGCATGGGGCACGAGGTGTCGGTGCTGGCTCCGGTGGGAGACGCCGAGGGGGCGGAACTGCCCGACCACCTCGTCAACGCGGGGAGGCCGCTCCCGGTCCGCTACAACGGGTCGGTGGCCAGGCTCAGCTTCGGCCCGCGCACGGCGTCCCGGGTGCGCCGCTGGATCGCCGAGGGCGGCTTCGACGTCCTGCACGTCCACGAACCGTCGGCTCCCAGCGTCTCGCTGCTGGCGTGCTGGGCGGCCGACGGCCCCCTGGTCGCCACGTTCCACACCTCCAACCCGCGCTCACGGGCGATGGCCGCGAGCTCCCGGGCCCTGCGCTCGGCGACGGAGAAGATCAACGGCCGCATCGCGGTGTCCGAGGCGGCCCGGCGGACCCTGGTCGAGCACGTCGGCGGAGACGCCGTGCTCATCCCCAACGGAGTGGCGGTGCGGGCCTTCGAGCACGCCTGCGCCCTGCCCGGCTGGCCGGGTGAGGGCGGGTCCCTCGGTTTCCTCGGCCGCCTGGACGAACCGCGCAAGGGGCTGTCCGTGCTGCTGGACGCCTTCGCCCTGCTGGCCCCGCGGCGCCCGGGCCTGCGCCTCCTGGTCGCGGGCCCCGGGGACGGGGAGGCCGCGCTGGCCGCCGTTCCCGAGGACCTGAGGGCGCGCGTCGTGGTGCTCGGCCGCCTGGACACCGCGGACAAGGCGCGCGCGTACCGCTCGGCCGACGTCTTCTGCGCCCCCAACCTGGGCGGGGAGAGCTTCGGCATCGTCCTGACCGAGGCGATGGCCTCCGGAGCGGCGATCGTCGCCAGTGACATCCCCGCCTTCGCCGCGGTCCTGGAGGGCGGTGCCGCCGGGGACCTGTTCCGCGCCGGGGACCCCGCCGACCTGGCCGCACGCGCCGGGGCGCTCCTGGACGCCCCGGAACGGCGCCGCCGGCTCTCCCTGGCCGCCCGCCGGGCGGTGCGCGCCTACGACTGGGAGACCGTCGCCGCCGACGTCGTGCACGTGTACGAGACGGTGCTCGCGGGTGAGAGGTCGGGCAGAGGGCACCGCACCGGTGTGCGCCTGGACACCGGTCTCCGCGCCGCCGCGCTGCTGCGGCGGGGGTCGGTGTGACCGGGGTGGGAGTACCGGGGAGGGGTGACCGGCCCTGATCGAGGACGCCCTCTTCGTCGCGGCGGTCGCCTCGGGGGTCCTCACCCTGGCGCTGTTCGGGTCCTACCTGTCGTGGAGGGCCGGACGCCTGCACCGCCTGCACCACCGGGTCGACGTCGCGCGGGCCGGGCTGGACGGGGCCCTGGCGCGCCGCCGTGCCGCCGTGCTCGCGCTCGCGGCGGCCGAGTGCGTCCCCCCTGTCCGCGCCCGCGCGCTGGAGGAGGCGGTCGCGGTCGCGGGCGAGGCGGGGGAGCGACACCTCGACCTCGCGGAGAGCATGCTCTCCCGGGTCCTGCGGTCCGAGATCGAGGCCACGGGTCCGGGGTGCCCGCCCGCGGCGCTTCCCGTGCTGGCCGAGGTGGAGTCGGCGGCCAAGGGTGTCCACATCGCCCGCACCTTCTACAACGACGCCGTCTCCGACACCCGCCGGGCCCGCCGCTCCAGGCTCATACGCGTGTTCCGGCTGGCGGGCACCGCGGCCCTTCCGGACTACTTCGAGATCGACGACCGGCCGCCCCGGATCCCGCACCCGCCGGTCCGCCCCGACACCCTGTAAGGCTGTGACCCCCGAAAGCACCGATCTGGCCAAAGCCGACGAAAGGGGGTGGAACTAGGATGGGAGGCTGGTCGCCCCCGGGGTACGCGGCGCCGACGGTGTCCGCGTATCGCCACGCGAGGCCGCCGACTCCGCTGCCCTGCGACAGCAGGTCCAGCGACACCATCGACGAACGGGAGTCCACAACCGTGGCCAACAACGCATCGAACAGCTCCGGCGCAGTGGTCGGCACCCAGCGCGTCAAGCGCGGCATGGCCGAGCAGCTCAAGAACGGCGTCATCATGGACGTCGTCACGCCCGAGCAGGCCAAGATCGCCGAGGACGCCGGTGCCGTCGCGGTCATGGCCCTGGAGCGCGTCCCCGCCGACATCCGCAGGGACGGCGGCGTCGCCCGCATGTCCGACCCGGACATGATCGACGGCATCACCGCAGCCGTCTCCATCCCGGTCATGGCCAAGGTCCGCATCGGACACTTCGTCGAGGCGCAGGTCCTGGAGTCCCTCGGCGTCGACTTCATCGACGAGTCCGAGGTGCTCACCCCCGCCGACGAGGCGTACCACATCGACAAGTGGGCGTTCACGGTCCCGTTCGTGTGCGGCGCGACCAACCTCGGTGAGGCGCTGCGCCGCATCGCCGAGGGCGCGGCCATGATCCGCTCCAAGGGGGAGGCCGGGACCGGCAACGTCGTCGAGGCCACCCGCCACATGCGGTCCATCCGCTCAGAGATCAAGCGGCTCGGAACCCTGGACGAGGCCGAGCTCTTCGGTGCCGCCAAGGAGCTGCGCGCCCCGTTCGAGGTCGTCAAGGAGGTCGCCGGGCTGGGCAGGCTCCCCGTGCCGCTGTTCTCCGCCGGCGGTGTGGCCACCCCGGCGGACGCCGCGCTCATGCGCCAGCTCGGCGCGGAGAGCGTGTTCGTGGGCTCGGGCATCTTCAAGTCGGGCGATCCCGCCAAGCGCGCCGACGCCATCGTGCAGGCGACCCTGCACTACGAGGACCCCGCCGTGATCGCGCGCGTCTCCCGCGGACTGGGCGAGGCCATGGTCGGCATCAACCTCGACGAGCTGTCCGACGCGCAGCGCTACGCCGACCGCGGCTGGTAGCCGCCGGCGCCCGTCCGGCGGCCGAGGACCCGGGCGGGGGGCGGGACCGCGCCGGCCCCGCCTCCCACCCCTTCCCACCAGCCAACGAGTGAGGCCGTTCTTGACCAGCAGACCCACCATCGGCGTCCTCGCCCTCCAGGGTGACGTCGCCGAGCACCTGCGCGTCCTTGACACCCTCGACGTGCACACCGCCAAGGTGCTCACCCCCGCCCAGCTCGACACCGTGGACGGCCTCGTCATCCCCGGCGGGGAGTCCACCACCATGTCCAAGCTGGCCGTCAGGTACGGCCTGCTGGAACCGCTGCGCAAGAGGGTCCGGGCGGGTCTGCCCGCCTACGGCACCTGCGCCGGGATGATCATGCTCGCCGACCGTGTCGAGGGCGCCGTCGAAGGTCAGGAGACCGTCGGCGGGATCGACATGACGGTGCGCCGCAACGCGTTCGGGCGCCAGACCGAGTCCTTCGAGGCCCCCGTCGACATCGTCGGCCTGGACGGCGCGCCGTTCGACGCGGTGTTCATCCGCGCCCCCTGGGTGGAGTCGACGGGACCCGAGGTCACCGTGCTCGGCAGCGTACCGGGCCCCGACGGGGCCGGTAGGATCGTCGCCGTACGACAGGGCGGCCTGATGGCCACGTCCTTCCATCCCGAACTGACCGGCGACGCGCGCATCCACCGCCTCTTCGTCGACCTCGTGAAAGGACATGCATGAGCGGCCACTCCAAGTGGGCCACCACCAAGCACAAGAAAGCCGTCATCGATGCCAAGCGCGGCAAACTCTTCGCCAAGCTGATCAAGAACATCGAGGTGGCCGCGCGTACCGGTGGTGGGGACCCCGACGGGAACCCGACGCTCTACGACGCGATCCAGAAGGCGCGCAAGAGCTCGGTGCCCGCGGACAACATCGAGCGCGCCCGCAAGCGCGGCTCCGGTGAGGAGGCCGGCGGCGCCGAGTGGCAGACCATCATGTACGAGGGATACGCCGCCGGCGGCGTAGCGATGCTGGTGGAGTGCCTGACGGACAACCGCAACCGCGCCGCCTCCGAGGTGCGCGTCGCGGTCACCCGCAACGGCGGCAACATGGCCGACGCCGGATCGGTGTCGTACATGTTCCACCGCAAGGGCGTCGTGATCGTCCCCAAGGAGGGGACGACCGAGGACGACGTGACCCTGGCGGTCCTGGAGGCCGGCGCCGAGGAGATCGAGGACCTGGGCGAGGCGTTCGAGATCGTCTGCGAGGCCACCGACCTGGTCCCGGTGCGCACCGCGCTCCAGGAAGCGGGCATCGACTACGAGTCCGCCGAGTCCAGCTTCCTGCCGACCATGGAGGTCCCGGTCGACGCCGAGACCGCCAAGAAGGTCCTGCGGGTCGTGGACGCGCTGGAGGACTCCGACGACGTGCAGAACGTCTTCACCAACGCGGACATCCCCGACGAGGTGATGGCCGAACTCGGTTAACCGGGTCGGCGGGGCCGGGGCCCGGTCACTTCCGGGCCCGGGGACGAACGCCGGTGGCCGCGCCCAGGACAGGGG